>JAYTZB010001504.1:0-6455 GCA_043742085.1 Polyangiaceae bacterium | reverse complement strand
GCGACGGGCTCGCCGTCGAACATCCACGCGAGCGACGGTGGGATGGACGGCGTTGCCGGCGTCGAGGGCAGCAGCGGGCGCGCCCTCGACAGCGTGTTCCACACCAGGAACACCTTGCCGCGATGGCGCGGCTCCGCGATCAGCGCTCGCATGCCCGCGAGCGCCTTGCCGCTGTAGGTCACCTCGCCGGGCGCACCGGTCAGTACCTCGTTCTGCGCGGCGCCCTCGAGCGCGGCGGGGGTCGGGTAGCCGTAGCCGGGGCCGAGCGCGCCGCCGTAGAGCGAGTAGCGAACGCGATCGCGCATCGGCCTCCAGCGTTGATCCCGCGCCGCGAGATGGCGATCGGTGCTGCGGATGACGGCGCCCACCGTCAGTCGGTTGCAGACGACCGCCGACGTGATGCGCACGCCGATGATCTCGGTATCCCATCCGAGATGCGCCGCCCCGAGCGCGAGAGCGGCGAGCGTCCCCGAGGATCCGGTGGGGAGCACGATGACGTCGGGACGCGGCATCTCCCCGCGCTCCACCTGCTGTGCGAGCTCCAGCATCGCGTCCACGTAGCCGAGATTCGCGAGCGGGCCCGCCGCGCCCGCCATGATGAAGTAGTTGTCGGAGCCGCGCTGCATGGCGCGCCAGGCACGAACGGCGGTCATCACGTAGCCTCCGCCGTAGACGACCTCCGCGCCGTGCGCGATGAAGCCGCGCACCGATTCCCGGGCGAAGCGGGTGACCGGCTGATCGAAGAGCACGACGCAGACCTCGAAGCCGAGCGCACGTCCGAAGAGCGTGGTCGCCATCGCCTGCGTGGACGCGAGGCCGCCGACCGTGACGATGCGCTTCGCGTTGCGCGCCTTGGCGTCGGCGAGCACGTACTCGTAGCGACGTATCTTGTTTCCGCCGTAGAGCGGCGACACGAGATCGTCGCGCTTCATGAAGACGCCGTCGCGTCGCCCGAGCCAGGTGCCGATGGCGCTGCATGGCTCGATCGCCGTCGGCACGTGGGCCAATGGCGTCCATGGTGTTCGGTTCGCGAGATCGGGCAGCTCCTCGAAGAGCAGAGGCCTCGACCGATTGGCCGGGACGAGGTCGATCGCGTCGTGCACGTTACGCATCGTATCTGCAGATGTTGCGCGTGCGTCGATGTCGGCTTTTCCGCACGCAATCGCGCGCGCGGGTGTGGCGCGCCAGCGTGCGAGGTCATCAACGGGAGCATTCGCTACAGCGACCACGACGAAACGCCGCACAATCTATCTCGGTCGGGATGGGTCGCTATTTGCTTTGGATATTCCTCGTCTGCGGGTCACGCCGCGGCACACACAACCTCCCAGGAGTTTCCTCATGCTTCGATCGACATCCTTACTTCGCAACGTCGCGCGGCTCGCACTTCTCCTTCCGTTCGCACTACCGGCAGTCGGCTGCGGTGACGACGTCCAGAGCAGCGCGTCCGGCGATGCGGGAGCGGGGAGCGAAACGGGCTCCGGCAAGGACAGCGGCGGCGGCGGCACCGATGGCGGCAACGGCACCGACGGCGGCAACGGCACCGACGGCGGTAACGGCACCGACGGCGGTAACGGCACCGACGGCGGCACCGATGGCTCGGTCACGCCCGATACCACCCCGCCCACCGTGACCGGTCACCTGCCGGCGACCGGCGCGATGAACGTCGCATCGACCGCCTTCATCAGCGTCGACTTCAGCGAGGCGATGGCAGCGGCCAGCATCGAGGGCGCGGGCGCCACCACGTTCACGGTGACCAAGAACGGCGGAGGCGCCGTGACCGGCACCGTCAGCTACTTCGACGGCACGGCGTCGTTCGTCCCCACGGGCGGACTCGATCTCAACGCGACCTACACGGCGACCATCTCGACCGCCGCCACCGACCTCGCCGGAAACGCGCTCGTCGCTCCGTTCACGTGGTCGTTCATGACCGACACGACGGCGCCGCTCGGCCCCGCCCCGGTCCTCCTCGGCGCGGCAGGCAAGTACGTGATCCTCGCCAAGTCCGCGATCACGAACGTGCCGACCTCGCACGTCACCGGCAACGTCGGCCTCAGCCCCAACGCTGCGACGGCCATCACGGGGTTCGTCAAGACGAAGGCGGGCACGTACTGGACGGCCCCGGAGGTCGTCGGCTTCATCTTCGCCGCCGACAACGATGCACCGACGCCCACCAACCTGACCACCGCGATCGGGGCCACCATGGCCGCATACACCGACGCTGCGACGCGGCCGCCGCCCAACGTCCTCAACTTCGATGCGAGCGCGCTCGGGACGACGCCCATCGTGCCCGGCCTCTACAACTTCACCGGTGACGTGACGATTCCGAACAACGTCAGCATCGTGGGCGGCGCCAACGACGTCTTCATCTTCCAGGTCAACGGCAAGATCACGATGGCCGCGAACAAGCTGATCACCCTGACCGGCGCCCGCGCGAAGAACGTCTTCTGGCAGGCCACCGGCGCCGTCGACATCGGAACGGGCGCGCACTTCGAGGGGATCATCCTCGCGAAGACGAACATCAACCTGCAGGCCGGCGCTTCCATCAACGGGCGGCTCCAGGCGCAGACCGCGGTGACCATCGCCAGCAGCACCGTCACCGCGCCGGCACCGTGAGACGCGACCCGTAACGACTACACGGCGGCGGCGCGCCGCGCGCGCGCTCACTCACTTCGAGCGGGCGTCCTTGCCGACCAGGCCGTACTCGTGGAGCCGGTACTGGATGGTGCGAACGCTGATGTCGAGGAGCTCGGCGGCCTTGGTCGTCGAGCCCTCGGTGGCCTCGAGCGTGGCGAGGATCGCCCAGCGCTCGATCTCCGCCATCGTCGCGCCAGGCACGCGCACCGCGCCGCGCATGGGCTGTGCGGCCTCGAACGGAAGGTCGTCAGCCTCGATCCGCGAGGCCTCGCACAGCACGACGGCGCGCTCGATGGCGTTCTCGAGCTCGCGCACGTTCCCGGGCCAGCGATGCGCGAGGATCTTGTCGCGGGCCTCGTCGCTGAGGTCCTCGACGGGCTTGCTGTTGTCCTCGGCGAAGCGACGCAGGAAGGCGTTGGCCAGCACCAGCACGTCACTGCCGCGAAGGCGCAGCGGCGGCATCTCGAGGCGTACGACGTTGAGGCGATAGTAGAGATCCTCGCGGAAGCGTCCTTCGCGCACCTCGGCCGTGAGGTCACGATTGGTGGCGGCGATGACGCGCACGTCGACGGCGATGGTCTCATTGCCGCCCACGCGCTCCAGGTTGCGCTCTTGCAGCACGCGCAGCAGCTTCGTCTGGACGAGCGGGGAGATGTCGCCGATTTCATCGAGGAACAGCGTGCCCCCCATCGCTTGCTCGAACTTGCCGATGCGACGCTTGTCGGCGCCGGTGAACGAGCCGCGCTCGTGCCCGAACATCTCGCTCTCGAGGAGGGTCTCGGGAATGGCTGCACAATGCAAGGAGACGAAGGGGGCCTTGGCGCGCGGGCTCAGTGCATGAATGGCGCGCGCGAGCTCGCCCTTGCCGGTGCCGCTCTCACCCGTGATGAGCACGGTGGCGCGCGAGGCCGCGACCTGACGTGCGACGCGATAGACCTTCTGCATGGCGGGGCTCGAGCCGATGAGGCCCTGGAGGCCCTCGGCATCGCGCTCGCGCAGCTGCCGGCGGAGGTTCTCGGCCTCGACGCGGAGAGCGTGACGCTCGCGCGCGCGCTCGATCGCGACGAGGAGCGCGTCGATGTCGATGGGCTTGGTGAGATAGTCCGACGCGCCGGCGCGCATGGCGGCGACCGCCGACGTGACGTCACCGAACGCCGTGGCCACGATGACCGGCAGGTCACGATCGGACTCGCGGAGCTTGGCGAGCAACGTCATGCCGTCCATCTCGGGCATCTTGAGATCCGTGAGCACCACCTCCGGCGAGTTCTCGGCGACGAGCGCGAGCGCCTCCTTGCCGTCCTTCGCCGTATCGACGACGTAACCCGACTGGCGCAGGAGCTTCTCGAGCCCGCTGCGCGCGCTCGCCTCGTCGTCCACCACCAAGACGCGAATCTGGTTCATGGTCATTTCTCCTCGGAGCTCCCGCTGTCCTCGCCGATCGGCACCGTGAAGCGGAATCGTGTGCGTCCCGGCCTGCTCTCGAAGTCCACCGAGCCGCCATGGTCGGTGACGATGCGATGCGTGATCGCCAGACCGAGGCCGGTGCCGGTCGGCTTGGTGGAGAAGAACGCGTCGAACACCGGCGCATCGGGGCTGGACACGCCTGGGCCGTCGTCCTCGACCTCGACCTGGACGTAGCGCGGCTTCCTGCGGGCGCGAATGACGATGTTGCCGGTGCCCGACGGCGACAGCGCGTCGACGGCGTTCTGCACGACGTTCAGCAGCACCTGTTCGAGCTTGCCGGCATCGGCGACGACCTCGAGATCTTGCGGCGGCGTGTCGGTGGTGATGGTGATGCCGAGCGCCTTCGCAGGCCCGTCCGTGAGCTCGAGGACGCGGGAGATCAACGTCTGTACGGCCACGCGACGCTTCGCTAGCGCGCTCGGACGAGCGAAGTCGAGGAACTCGGCCACGAGACGGGCGAGGCGCTTGATCTCGTCGGCGACCACGCCCGCTGCCTCGAGCATCTCGGCGTCGGGATGTTTCTTCGCCAGCGCCCGCTGCAGGAATGCGACGTGGAGCTGCGCGCCGTTGAGGGGGTTGCGGATCTCGTGCGCGAGACCGGCCGCGAGGGTTCCGAGGGCGGCCAGCTTCTGCTGTCGCTGCTGCTGATCGGAGGCGGCGCGCGCGTCCGTCACGTCGGAGCCCACGGCGAAGAGGACGATGTCGCCGATCACCTCGCTGGCGATGCGCGAGAAGTGCCAGCGGACTTCGCGCACCTTTCCGGAGCGGGTCCTGATGACCGAGTCGACGTCGACGTTACGCGGCGGCCCGGAGAGGAGCCCGTCGACGAGCGCGCCGTCGGTGGCGCGCACATTCTCGGGGACGAGGATCTGGACGAACGAAGCTCCGAACACGTCCTCGACCGCGAGGCCGGTGAGCGCCTGCGCGGCGTGGTTGAAGAGCCGGATCGCGCCGGTTCCGTCGAGCCCGACGATGAGGCTGGGCGTGACGTCGATCGCGGTCTGGTAGAGCCGGAGCGCTCCCGCGAGATCGGTACGCAGGCTCTGGGCCTCGACCTCGTCGCGCCGGCGCGCGTGCTCGTCGAGGTCCTCGCGATAGCTCTCGACCATGATCGCGAGCTCCATGTCGAGCAGACGTGTCAGCGCTCGGCGGGTCACGCCCGACTCGGTGCCCAGCTCGCGCTCGGCCACCTCCTCCAGCGAGACGCGGATGAGCGCCATCGCGGTGAACATGTACCGTTGCGGCAGCCCCACTCGGACGTGCATGCGACCGATGGCGAGGGTCTGCTCGCGATAGGGCTCGTCGTAGATGCCGGAGAGCAGGCGATCCATCCAGCGGACCATCGAGCGCTGCAGCCGCTCGATCTGCTCCTCGCCGCTGAAGACCTCGTGCGCCTCCTCGTGCTCGCGAATGCGCTCGTAGAACTCGCGAGCGATGCGGATGAAGTGCGGCGTCGCGGTGGGCCGAAACGCCAACAGCGAGCGCGCGTCATCGGCGGTGAACCGCACGTAGCGTTTCAGCTCGTCGAATCTCGTCTCGATCATGGCGAGCTCACGCGCAAACGGCGCACCCCCGCGCAAAGCGTGCATCTCACGGCTGGGCCCCCGTGCCTAGCGGAGCGCCGAGGCCAGCGAGAAGTGCCGCATAATCGACGGGCTTGGCGAGGAGGACGACGGGGGCACCGGTCCACGCGGCAGCGCTCTCCGCAGCGTGCGGATGGGCGGTGAGGAAGACGATGACGGTGTCGGGGCGCCGCGATCGCGCGTAGCGGGCCACGGCGAGCCCGTCGGCGTTGGGGAGGTGGAGCTCGCTGACCACGGCATCCGGGAGCGGATCGCGGGTGAGCCGCGCAATGGCCGTCGCGCCGTCGTTCGTCACCTCCGTGTCGTAGCCGTCGCCGCGCAACATTCGCGCAAGAAGGGTAGCGCTACGCGCGTCGTCATCGACGATCAGGACCAGCACCCCTGCCGTCTTACAAGACGCATGCCGGGTCGCACGCTTGCCGCAGCGCCACCTGGCGGCCCGTGTCTTGCTCCATCGCTCGCCATGACATCCCCATCCACCGTCTACGTCGTTGCCGTCGACAGCACGCCAGGTGCAGCTCGCGCTCTCGAGGTCGCGTCGACGCTCGGCGCGGCGCTCGGCGAAGGCGGCGAGCTCCACATCGTCCACGTGCTCCCGCCGGCGGCGCCGCCGTCGTTGATGGGCGGGGCCATCGTGGCGAACCCCGCAGAGCTCCTGGCGGCGGGGCGTCTCGTGCTCGACGGCGCATGCGCTGCTGCTGCGACCCACTTCAGGGGGACGATCGCCGGCCACCTCGCGGCGGGCGATCCCTGGCGCGAGATCGTGCAGACTGC
>JAYTZB010001503.1:0-4656 GCA_043742085.1 Polyangiaceae bacterium | reverse complement strand
CCCGCGTACGTCGCGCATCCAGGCCCGGGCCCGAACGTGCGCAGCAAGGTGCCGTCGCGATGGTTCGTCGAACGCGGCACCGCGACCATCCCGGCCGTCGACGCGCGCGTCTTCGTCAAGGCCACCAACGAGCCCAAGCCGATGACTCGCTACCATCACTACACCGACTTCAGCTCGTTCGATCTCGCCGGCTGGACGCCGGCGGTGGACGTCCCCTACCGCGTCGAGCTCGTCGACGACGGCGGCGCGGTGGTCTCCACGTACGAGACCACGTTCGTCGACTGCCCATGAGGACGACCACGTCCCTGCTGACCGCGGCGCTCGTGATGGCCTCGCTCGGCGCGGTCGCTTCCCTTCCCGCGTGCGGCAGCGACCGCGCCGCGAGCGGCGCTGCCGGCGCGGAAGCGGACGCGGGCACCGCGACATCCGACGCCGCGGTTCCTGCGTCGGATGCGACCGTCGATGCCGCCACCACCGGCGACTCCAGCACCGGCACCGATGACGCCGGCGCGCCCGGTCCCGTCGATGCCGTGATCGCCGCGATGCCGTCCGGCTCGTGGAAGGAGCTCCCGTCGACGCACCTCGCCGACGTCTGCCCGCCGCCGTACTCGGGCTACCCGTGCGGCGCGGTCATGCTCGCGTGGAGCGGCGGCGCCTACGACGGCAAGCACGACCAGCTCTTCGTGAACGGCGGCGGTCACGCCGACTCCTACTACAACGCCGTCTTCGTCTTCGACCTCGCGACCATGAAGTGGCGGCGAGCGACCGAGCTTCCCGCCGGCACGGCCGGCGACAGCGTGACGCCGATCCTCCAGGACAAGCGCGTCGAGACGTGTGGCCTCTACCCCAGCGGCGCGACCCTCGACATCCCGCCGGCGTTCCTCACAGCGTCGGGCTACGTGATCCCCGACAAGTGCAACGACCCTTCGATCGTCGCGCAGCTCGACGCGCAGCAGCCGCGCAGCCGTCACACCTACGGCAATCTCGCGTTCAGCGACGCGACGAATCGCTTCTACCTGCTCGGCGGCCCCGGGCTCTACCCGTCGGGGCAGTCCATGACGGCGCGTGTCGACGGCTTCGATCCCACGACCAACAAGTGGACGCGCTACGCCGACAACACCTTCGTCGGGTACGGCACGTCGGCCACCGATGGAAGCGGCAACGTGTGGTACCTCGGCGCCGCGGGCAGCACGAAGCTCGCGAAGTACGACGTCGCGAGCGGCGCATGGCAAGCGCAGGCCTCCGATGCGCAGGGCAGCTACTACGGCGGCGCCGCCGTCGACACGTCACGCAACGTCCTGGCCGTCACCGCCGATGGCACGACGCTCTACACGTACGCGCTCGGCGTGACGGGCGCGCCGCAGACGACGCGCATGGCGACGGGGCTCCCCGGCACGCTCGGTCAGGCGCCTGGGTTCGAGTACGCGGCGGCGCTCGATCGCTTCGTCGCCTGGTCGGGCGGCGCGGCGGTGTCGATGCTCGACCCGAAGACCTGGACCTGGACAGCCGCGCCCGTCACGGGTGACGTGCCCACGGCCGCTCCCGCGCAGGGCACGTTCGGACGCTTCCGCTACAGCCGCCGCCGCAACGTCTTCGTCGCGGTCAGCGCCACCACCGCGAACGTCTTTCTCTACAAGCCCTGAGCCTGACGCGGGGTCGCCGGCTCGTGGACTCTCGTCTAGACTCGGGGCGATGACGATCGACCGAGAGATCAACGAGATGCGCCAATGGTTCGCCAGCCCTCGGTTCAACGGGCTGCAGCGACTCCACACCGCACGCGAGGTCGTCGAGCAGCGCGGCGCCATTCGCGTCGATTACACGGTGGCGCGCGAAGCGGCGACCGCGTTCCACGCGCGCCTCCGTGAGCTCTTCGCCGCGAAGAAGTGCATCACCACGTTCGGGCCGTACTCGCCGGGTCAAGCCGTCGCCATGAAGCGCACCGGCATCGAGGCCATCTACCTGGGCGGCTGGGCGACGAGCGCCAAGGGCTCCGTGCAGGAGGACCCTGGCCCCGACCTCGCGAGCTATCCGCTCAGCCAGGTCCCCGACGAGGCCGCGCCCATCGTCCGCGCGCTCCTCACCGCCGACAAGAACCAGTTCTTCGCGCGCTCGCGCATGAGCGAGGAGCAGCGGAAGGCCAGCGACCCGGTCGACTATCGCCCTTTCATCATCGCCGACGCCGACACCGGCCACGGCGGGGACGCCCACGTACGGAACCTGGTGCGGCGCTTCGTCGAGGTCGGCGTGCCCGGCTATCACATCGAGGACCAGAAGCCGGGCGTGAAGAAGTGCGGCCACCAGGGCGGCAAGGTGCTCGTCTCGGAGGACGAGCAGATCAAGCGCCTCAGCGCGGCGCGCTTCCAGCTCGACATCATGCAGGTGCCCGGGCTGATCGTGGCCCGCACCGACGCCGAGTCGGCGACGCTGCTCGACGGCCGCAGTGACGAGCGCGATCAGCCCTTCATCCTCGGCGCCACCAACCTCATGGTCCCGAGCTTCAAGGTCGGCTTCCTCGCCATCCTGCGGCGCTTCCACCGCGCCGGCATCGAGGAGCTGAGCGGCCACCAGCTCTACGCGACGAGCGAGGACGAGTACGCCGCCGCCGACGCCTGGCTCGACGAGATGGGCCTCGGCACGATGCTCGACGAGGCGGTCGCCACCTACGAGAAGGACGGCAAGGTCGCGGTCGACACCGCGCTCGACAAGGTCTTCGAGCACTTCGTCGACGTCTGGCAGGTCGAGGCCAACGTGAAGACCTACGGCGAGGCGGTCGCCGAGGTGATGCGCTTCCTCGCGAGCGAGGGCGTGGTGTTCTCGATGACCGAGGAGGAGTGGCTCGCGTTCGCGGCTCGCGCCTCGTTCTACACCATCAACGAAAAAGCCAAGTCGATGGGCGTGCACGTGGTCTGGGACTGCGAGCACGCCAAGACTCCCGACGGCTATTACCAGGTACGCGGCGGAATCGATTATGCGATTGCCAAGTCCCTGGCGGTCGCGCCGTATGCCGACATCCTCTGGATGGAGACGAAGACCGCCGACCTCCACGACGCGAAGATCTACGCCGACGCCATCCACGCGAAGTATCCGGACCGCATGCTGGCGTACAACCTGTCGCCGTCCTTCAACTGGGACACCACCGGGCTGAGCGACGAGGAGATGCGACGCTTCCCCGAGGAGCTCGGGGAGATGGGGTTCGTCTTCAACTTCATCACCTACGGCGGTCACCAGATCGACGGCCTCGCCGGCGAGGAGTTCGCGCGGGCGCTCCGCGAGGAGGGCATGCTCGCCCTCGCGCGCCTGCAGCGTAAATTCAGGCTCCTCGAGTCGCCGTATCGCACGCCGCAGACGCTCGTCGGCGGGCCGCGCGCCGACGCGGGGCTCATGGCGCTCGCCGGGCGAACCGCCACCACGAAGGCGATGGGCAAGGGCTCGACGCAGTTCCAGCACGTCGTGCTCACCGAGGTCCCGCCGAAGCTCCTCGAGGAGTGGCTCGATCTCTGGCGTGGAAAGCACGGCGTCACCGGAAAGCTCAAGGTGTCGTTGAAGCCGCACAGCTCGGGCTCGGAGCTCCTGGAGCTCGCCATCCTCGGCGCAGACGGCCAGAAGGCGGCCAACGTCATCTTCGACAAGATCCAGGATCGGCGCGGGCGTAATATCCTATCGATCCGCGATCAGAATACCTTCGATACCCAGCTACGCAGGAAGCGCCTCATGACGCTCGCGCAGCTGTTCTTGATTCATCGTTACAAGATCGGGTCCGTCCACTACCTCACGCCGACCGACGACAACCGCCGTCAGACGCAGGGCATGAAGGCCCGCGGCCTCTTCTCGGCGGTCAACGACGAGGTGGGCGAGATCATCGTCGCCGACGTGAACAAGGAGCGCGTGAAGCAGCTCCTCGACGCGGACCGTGCGGCGCTGCGAGCTCTCATCGACCAGGGCTGAGCGCTCACTGCTTCGCGTAGACGTTGCCCGCCACGAGCTTCGACACCGGATCGGTCTCGTAGACGACGAGGCCGCCGGCGGTGACCGAGAAGACCGCCGCGAGATCGGGGCCGGCCTTCGGGCACGTGAGGTCGCGCTTCAACGCCTTGTCGGTGACGGTGAACGTCTCGGAGAACGTCTGGCTCGAGCCGTCCGGGAGGTCCTGGACCGAGTTCATCACCGTGCCGGCGATGACCAGCGTGACCATCAGGCCCGAAGGCATCGCCGCCGACGCGGGCCCTGCAGGATCGTAGATGTTGAGCTCCTTCAGGAAGTACGTGCCGGGCACGATGGTGCCACCGGTCGGCGCCGGTGCCGGCCCCTTGACGGTGCTGGTCGTGGCCTCGGTTGCTGCCTGGGTCACGCCGTTGCACGCCGCGCTTCCGTCCGAGCTCGCCTCGACCGCCACGTCGGCATGCGCATCGAGCGGCACGTTCGCCGGCGAGTCCGGCTGCGCGAAGACGTCCGCGCCGCCCGCGTCCGAGCCGGCTGCAGGTGCGCTCGTGTCGGAGCTGCTGCACGCGACGAGAGAGGCGCTGACGAGGGACGCGCCGGCGACGATGGCAATGACCAGGTTCTTCAAGGGGATAGACGAGGAGTATCTGCCTTCCTGGTCGCGCGCGACTGAATCATGGACGAACCACCTGTAGCCATCAGGCAGCAACGCCGATG
>JAYTZB010001502.1:0-2805 GCA_043742085.1 Polyangiaceae bacterium | reverse complement strand
GCTCGAGACGCGGTGCGTGACCTTCAACGCCCCTGGGAGCACGCTTCCGCCAGCGCCCGCGTGCGACGCGCTGCAGACCTGCGCGCTCGGACGGTGCATCACCGAGGAGGTCACGTTCGATCAGCTGGAGGACTACGAGCCGAGCTGGGCGACGTCGCCGCCCGACATATGTCGCCCGGCCAACCACGGTCCTCCGCAGGTCATCATCGGTACCGGGCAGACCGATTTCCGGCCGCTCGTCGACGGCCAAACGTTGATGCTGGAGCAGGGCCCCCAAGGCGGCCACCACATCTGGATGGCCGTGCGGATGCGGAACCTGCGCCAGTCCGGCTCACCGACGACGTTGACCGCCAAGCTCGTCGACGATCCGACGTCCCCCATCGCTCCTGCCGCCTACGTCTTCACGTTCGATCGGGACGAAGGAAATTTCTGCAAGCTGTTCGGCCTCCGCTTCCAGCTCGACAGCGGCGCAACGAATCTCGGTGCAGACTACAAGCGTTTCCTCGGCAAGAAGATCGAGGTCACGGTCTCCATCACCGACACGACGAAGGCCCAGGCCGCCGCCACGACGACGATCACCATCGCTGACAAGCTCCTCTGCTCGGACGGCACCACGACGACCTGCAACTGAGCGCGGGGCGAGCCGTCGACGTCAGGGGTTGAAGACTTCGTCCGGCGGTGCCGCCGGCTTCGCGGCCGGCTTCTCGGCCGGCGCGGGCTTGTCGGCCGGCGCGGGCTTCTCGGCCGGCGCGGGCTTCTCGGCGGGCGCGGCCTTCGGCTTCCCCAGCACCGGAGCGGACTTCGGCTTGGTCGCCGCCTTCGGCTCGTCGGGCTTCTTCTCTTCGACCTTCGGCGGCGGCTCGGCCTTCGGCGGCGGCGCAGGAGGAAGCGGCTTCGACTCGTTCCGATCGCGCTTGCGGGGCGGTGCCGCGTTCCCCTCGACGGCGTCGCCGAGGTCCTCGAGGAAGTCCTGCGCGTACCTGGAGTGACGCAGCGCCTGCTGCGAGAGCGTTCGCGTCGCGTCGATCGCGCCGTTGAGCTCGCGCCGGATCTCGCGGCTCTTCTCGACCTTCTTCTCGTCGGCCTTCTCCGAACCGCGCTGGGAGGCCTCGGTGTCGGCGGCCTTCTTCAGCTCCTCGCCGTGCTTCGCCATCTCCTCGAGCTTGTCGCTCTTGTCCTTGAGCTTCCGCGCGCGATCGAGCTCCAGGCGCACCGTCTCGTCGAGCGCCGCGAAGAACGCGCCGTCGTTGGCTCCGCTCGCCGGCGTGACGTGCGCGCTCGGCAGATCCAGCTTGCCGCCGCCCTTGCTCATCGCGCGCTGGTGCGTGGCGTCGAGGATGGTGGCGTCCGACGCGTCGGGCGTCAGCGTGAGCGCGTTGACGAGCGGGCGGCGTGTCGCCTTCTTCTCGTCGGGCCAGGCGCTTGCCGCGACCTGGGCCTGGTGCACGTTGTCGAAGTACGGGTCGTAGCGCTGATCCTCGGATTGATAGCGCTGGCCCTGCGCGACCTTCGACGACAGGAAGAGGTCGCAGGCCGGAGCCGTCGCACATGCGAGCGCCACCAGCGCGATGCTGGCCAGCCGCGTGAGCCGCGTGAGCGCGGTCCTCATTTCGCCGCGCACGCGATCGGCGTCGCGTGCAGCTCGTAGTTCTTGCCCTTCGCGGCGAGGAACGCCGCGACGCCGCGACCGTCGGGACCGACCGCCACCTGCGGTGAGCCCGCGTTCACTCCGGCTGCCGAGAGCGCCATCGCCGAGCCCGACGTGGTGCCGTCGGCGTTGAACGTGATGGCACGCACCTGATGAGTCGGCGTTCCCTCGGACCAGGCCATCACGAAGCGACCACCGCCGAGGCCGAACACGCTCGGAGACATCGCCTGCGTGCCGAGCCCGCCTTCGGGAAGCGTGAGCTGCTTCGGAGGATCGGCGGCGCCGCCGATGGGGAGCTTCGTCCAGCGCACTTGCCAGGGATCCTGCGCCGTCGCGCGATCGGACCACGCGACGATGATCGAGTCGCCACTGATGGCGATGCTCGGCGAGCCGACCTGTCCGAGGCTCGAAATGTGCGCGAGGCTGCCGTCCGCGGTGAGCGCGGAGTCGCCCTTCGCGGCGCCGACGTACAGATCCTTGCCGCGTCGAAACGCGACGGCGATGCCGCGCGCATTCGACGGAAGCGGCACGGCGCGAACCGCGTCGACGGTGCCGTCGCCATCGAGTGCGAAGAGCTTTGCGTAGGTGTTCTGATCGCGCGGCGCCCAGACGACGGATCCCTCGGCGATGCCCACGTCGATCGGCGGGTTGGTGCCGACGATGCGGCGGCCCTGGAGCTTGTCGAACTTCTTGTCGACGCCCGGCACCAGCGCGAGCTTGCCGCGCTCGAGGATGGGGGTCATGCGCCGCGCGTCACCACCGAAGGCGCGCGCCTTGACCGTGGTGGTGATCCCGATCGAGGCGGGGTCGACGGTCACGGCTTGCCCGTTGCGCGGATCGAGCGCGAAGCCAATGGCGATCGCGCCCGGCACCGTGACCGTCTCGACGCCCGCCTGCACGAACGCACGCGGCGAGACCACATGCGCTTCGCCGGCCATCGCGCAGTCGCCGAGCGCGCCGTCGGGGCTGGCTGTCTTGGTCGTCTCGGTCGTCGCCACGGCGGTCGGGGTGGGCGGCGGCACGAGCGCGCTCGCGGTGGCGGTGGTCTTCGCGGTCGTCGCCGCGGTCCCGGTCCCCGCCGTCGAGGCCGAGCCCGTCGACGACGTCGTGCCGTTCGAGGGCAGCTCGCTCGGCTTTCCGCGGAACAAGCTGACGAC
>JAYTZB010001501.1:0-3383 GCA_043742085.1 Polyangiaceae bacterium | reverse complement strand
GCCGGCCTGCTCGTCAGCTTCGAGAGCGCCAACATCGAGGTCGCGCTCGCGCACGAGCCCATGCATCCGCGCTGGTCGGCGCGCGGGCTCGCCTGGGGCGACGGCAACACCTTCGCGGTCGCCTCGGTGGAGTGCCTGGGCGTCACCATCGTGCACCGCGTCGGCCTCGACGTGCGGCTCGGCCCCGATCTCGGGCGCTGCGAGCACCACGGCTTCGATCCATCGGGACAGCGACTGCTCGTCGATCTCACGCCGTTCCCGCGACGCGGCCCGCCCGAGGTGCGGCTCGCCGTGTGGACGCCTACCCGCGGTGAGGTGATGCCGCTCGCCGTGAGCGATCTCGATCTCGAGCCGCCGATGCTCTCGCGATCGCGCTCGTCACGCGACGTGATCGGCTGGCATCGCGGCGGCGATCACGTGGTCGCGGTCACGAGCCGCATCCACTCGCACGCCGCGCTCACGGTATGGTCGATCCGCGAGCGCACCGTGCGCACCGAGGTCTTCCCCGACATCGAGCGCGGGCGCGCGTGGCTCGAGCCCGGCGGCGATCGGATGCTCTGGGAAGAGCAGGCGGGCGACACATACCGGCTCGTGCTGCTGCGCATCGATCCCCGCGCGCGCTCGCTCGTGCCCGTCCCGATCGGTGAGCACGTCCGCTCCGCGCCGACCGACGTGTGCGACGTCGTCTGGGAGCCGGACGGCTCGCTGCTCGTCGCCTATGTCCAGAACGAGGGCGGCGCGGCCTTCCGCGAGCGCATTCCTTACGGGCTCGTCCGCCTCGACCCGACGATGCGCGTACGCGCGGAGTGCCATCCGCTGCCGGCCGAGCTCTGCCCGATGAAGCCTGCACCATGCACGATTTCACGCGCAGCCAACGGCGACATCGTGTTCGTCACCGACCGCGCATACGCGCTGGATGCCGATGATTTCCGGCCTCGCGGGGTTCTGCCGACCAACGTGCGCGGCGGCGAGGCGTTCCGTTTCGATCCCACGGGCGAGGTCGTCGCGATCTCGGGACCGTCGGACATCCACCTCGCGTCGCTCACGAGCACGGCGCGCACGTCGCTGCGCACGGCGCTGGGCTGAGCCCGCGTCAGGGCGTCAGCGCGTCACGGCGTCAGAGATCGAACGCCCCGCGAATGCCGAGCATCGCCCACGCGTGCAGCGCGGTCGCGTAGTCCGTCGACGGCGTCCCGTTGACCGCGACGCTCGTGAAGCGACCCAACGATCCGGAGAGCACCGGACCGATGCGCCAGGCGCGGCCAAGCCGCACGTCACCCCCGGCTTCCAGGTCGAGCAGCTCCAGGCCGCGCGCCGTGATGTCGACAGCGGCGCCATCGATCGCGCGTGACGTGTGCAGGACCTCGTAGCCGGTCCCCACCCCGACGTGAGGATCGAACGTGCCCCCCGGCGCGAAGTGATACGCGACCATCACGCCGATGCGCGTGTTGGTGCCGGAGCACGTGAACCCGCTCGCGCAGCCCGCGGGAACGATGGCCGCGAGCTGCCCATCGACGCCGACGTAGAAGTGTCGCGCGAAGCGATAGCCGACGTCGATGCGCAGCGGAACGTAGCCGGTGATGGTGTCGGAGAGCGCGCCGCTGCCGGTGAACGCGGAGCCGAACGGAAGCGCGACGCCGGCGCGCAGTCCGACGCGCAGACCCGATGTGCTCGGCTCATCGTTCCGCGGAGTGCCGGCAGGGTGATCATCGGCGGCCGCGACGCCGGGGACGCACAGCCCCAACGACAGCGCGGCGGTCACGGCCGTGGCGATCCGGGCAGCGGTCGATTTCACTTCGGAGCCTCCGTGATGAGGTCGATGGCGCGACCCGCACCGTCCGCGCGATCCTTCGGCAGGCCCATCAGCACGCGGATGGTGGGCGCGATGTCGGCCAGCGTGTAGTCATGCGAGGGGCACGCGATGCCCTGGACGGCGACGCGGCGGCCGAAGGCGAGCACGAACGTGCGGCCCGACTCCGGACGGAACACGCCGTGATCCCTGAAGTCGGAGTTTCGCCCGTGATCAGGCGTGACGATGACCGTCGTCTTGACGCCGTCCTCGTCCATCGTGTCGAGGAGATCTGCGACCGCGCCGATGGTGTCGTCCGCCTGCTTGAGCGCGGCGAGGTAACCGGCGTAGTCACTGCGATGGCCGAGCTCGTCGGTGTCCCCGAGGCCGATGTGGAACAGCGCCGGCCTGTTCACGCGGAGATACTCGAGCGCGATGGCGGCGGTCGCGCCGTCGGGGCGGTACGCGTCGATGCCAGGATACGGATCGGCGTTACGACCCGCTTCGACGAGCTCGGCGAGGTGACCCGTGACCGGCACCGCCTCCGGCCAGTCGCGGCCGACCGAGGTCATGACCCCCGTCGTGCCGCTCGACACCGCGCGGCCGAGCATCTCCCACGACCCGATGCTGGCGACGCTGATCTGCGCATCGCGCGATGCCTCGTCGAAGACCGTCTCCTCGACCTGCGCGCACGCGTTGTCGAGACAGTGCGACGCGTGGCCGGTGAAGATCTCGAGGTACCCGGGCAGCGACACGTTCGACGCTCCGGCGGTGTGGACGGTCCCGCAGCCTGCGCGCGTCGCGCCCAAGGCGACGCCGCGCGTGGCGGCGAGCGCGTGCGCGCGCGGCATGAGCTGCTCGGGCGGGACCGACGGCGCGCCGCTGAACTTCGGGTCGGAGCCCTCGAAGACGTCTTGCCAGCGGGCTCCGTCGATCGTGATGAGGATCACCCGACCGTCGCGCGGCGTCTCTGCCGTGGATGTGGTTGCGACGTCGTCCGTGACGACCGACGCGGTGCTCGCGCGCTCGGTGCACGCCGCGAGCGCCAGCGCGGCCACGAGTGGCGCGATTTGCATCGGCCTGACCCGCCCGATCGCGCGCTTTGTGAACGGCATGTACCGCATCACGCATCTCGCGTGCCCGATGGCAGACCCGTCTACGCGTGCGTTCACACTCCTTTCGGATGGCGGCGCGGCGTCGCAGCCTCGCCGGCTCGACCGAGCTGCACGGCAGTCGCCGCCATGATGCCAACGCACACGATGACGATCGCCCATGGCTCGGTCCTTGGCGCACGAGCACCGTCGCCATTACGGCGAGGTCCGTGCGCTCACTGCCTCACGTGGGAGGCGCGAGCCGAAATCGATCACTCAGCGCCCGCAGTAGTAACCGATGGCGGTCGACGTGCACGACCCCACCGCACACGACTTGAGCACCGACGAGTCTGCGTCGCACGCGCTGGTCTTGTCGCAACAGCTCGCGCCGTAGCAATGGCCACTTCCTGACAGCGTGAGCTGCAATCGGTGACCGAGACCGCCGTCGACCCCGACGTCCCAGCGCCCGACGTACCCGAGGTTCCGGTCGTCGTGCTGCTGCA
>JAYTZB010001500.1:0-2388 GCA_043742085.1 Polyangiaceae bacterium | reverse complement strand
GATGCGCCAGCTGCAACCCAGACAGCCAAGCCCAATTCCTGTTGGAGGGACAACCCGTCCTCCAACCCCTCGCAGACGACCAGGCGGCCGGCACATGGTGCGAGCCGTATCGCGCCGCCAGCAACGCGGCCCAAGGATATGGCTCGGCGGATGAAACCGCGAGCGCCGGTAACCGCCCGACCAGAGCCATGCCTCGACGCCCTTCCCGCCGCGGATCGCAGCAACGATACTGGCGGGTTTCCCCTTCATTCCCCGCGGTCGCCGCGCGCTCCGAAGCCCACGCCGCGAGCGAGAACCTCGGAGACGCCCGTCGTGCTCCCCGTCGCAAGTGAGAACAGGCGCAGCCAAGGAGCGCTGTTCTCGCGAGGCCTCCCTCAGCTCACGGCGTCGCTGCGGCCGCAGGCAGCGCGGTGGCAGCTTCGGCTTGGTTCACGGGCGCTGCGTCACCGGCGGACACGATCTCCGGCTTCTTCCACACGTCGGGCAGCAGCTCATCGAGGCGGGCCAGAGGCCAACCGCTCTGGAGCTTCGCGATCACGTCGGTCGTCCACGCCAGCGGATCGACGCCTTGCATATGGCATGAGCCCATGACGGTGTAGACGACGGCAAGACGCTCTGCTCCCTTGTCCGAACCTGCGAACAAGTAGTTCTTGCGACCGACCGCCACACGTTTGTGCTGCCGTTCGACTTCGCCGTTGTCGATCTCGAATCGCCCCTCGGTGAAGCACCGCCGCCAGAGCGCCTCTTGATTCAGCGCATACCGGGTGGCGACGTACAACGGTGACTGGGGAACCAGCCGCGGATGTAGCTCGCGGATCCACTCGAACATTTCGTTCACGACCGGCGTCGATTGCTCATCGCGCCTGGCTTTCCGATCGTCGTTGGTCAACCCTTCGTCTTTGCAGGCCGCCTCGACCTGGTAGATCTTCTTGAAGTAGGCGATCACGATGGCCCCACGGGCGTCACCGCCCTTTGCCGCCTTCTCGAACTTGCTCCGGATATGCATTCCGCAGCCCATCCGGCGAGCCAGGGGGATGAGGGGCTGACCACTGCCATCGTCGCACAGCATCGCCTCGTAGCCCGCGTACGCGTCCCCCTGCATGTCCCCCTTGAAGTCCGCGAGCAACGCCGCCGGCTTGGTCGCCTTCCAGTCCGCCGAGTAGCGGTAGGCCACGAGTCGTACCGGCGCGCCCACGAAACCCCAGAGATGGCCGCGCTTCACGCCGTTCGGGTGGTCGCGATCGAGCACCCGTAGACCAGTGTCGTCGACCTGAATGTAGAGCGAATCCAGTGCGCGCTGGAAGATGCGGTTGGCAATGGGAATGAGGACGTCGCACGCGAACGCTGCCCAGTCACCCAGCGTCGACGGCGAGAGCCGCATTCCACAGCGCTCGTATTGCTGGGCCTGGCGGTAGAGGGGCAGCGCGTCCTGACCTTTGCTGACCAGGAGGTGGGCCAAGAGGCCGGGGCCGGGGCGGCCACCATCCATGACCTTTTCGCTCAGCGCCGTCGTTACGCCTTCTTCGGGACAGGAAGGGCATGCGAGCTTCTCACGCTTTTCCTCGATGACGGTGAAGTGCGCGGGTACGAACTCGAGGATATCGCTGCTGCGATAGCCGATGAGCTTCTTCGCGGCGCCGCACCTGTCGCAGGTGCGCTCCGCCTCCGGAACAGGCACGATGCGCGGCGTACGGGGGAGATGGGAAGGAAGCGGTGAGCGTCCGCCACGACGTCGCAGGAGCGGCGGCTCGTCCTTCGAGACCTCGGGCGAAGCGGACTCCTCCTTGGGCGCGTCCGCCAGGCTCGCAGGCACCTCGTCGCCCAGCACCGAAAGCAACAAGGCCAGTTGGTTCGAGCTGATCTTCTCGCTCGTGCGACCATACAACGCGCGCAGCGCGTTCTGGAGCCGCACCGAAAGGCTCGTGTTGGTGTCGCGCACGTCGCCGAGCAGCCCGATCACCAGATCGATGAGCTCGGTGACGCGCCCTTCGGCGCCCATCGCTTCGAGCTTGCGCCGAACGTCGCTGAGGTCGCCAAGCGACTTTCCGGTGAGGGGAGGACTCGTGATCACGCGGCGCGATGAATAGTCGTCTTCGGCGGGTTCGACAAGCCCAATCCACGACCTCCCGTCGCGTCGGTGCGAATATTTTCACCGGGTCGCCATCGCTTGTGCCGCTTCGCTCCGGTGAGGTCGATCCCCTCCAGGATCAGGGCGAGCTCCGTCGCTTCCACCTCGATGTGCGTCGCCCCTTCCTCCGTCGCGCGCGCGAAGTGAAACCGGCCTTTCGCTAGAGCGGTTTGCGAATGCACCTGATACATGCCGAGCGCGGCTGCTTCCCATACGGCACGACGGCTGCAGCGTCGTCGTCCTCATGCGCCCCTACAGCC
>JAYTZB010001499.1:0-2947 GCA_043742085.1 Polyangiaceae bacterium | reverse complement strand
CTTCTTGCGAGCGTCGCGGGTCAGGAAGCCGGCGCGCTTGAGCACGCTGCGCTTCTCCGGGTCGAGCGCGATGAGCGCGCGCGAGATGCCGTGGCGCATGGCCGAGGCCTGGGCCGAGTGCCCGCCGCCCTTGACCGTCGCCCAGACGTCGAACTGGTCGAGAGCCTCGATGAGCTCGAGCGCCTGCTTCATGACCATGATCGAGGTTTCACGCTCGAAGTACTGGTCGGCAGGCTTGTTGTTGACGGTGACGAGCCCGCTGCCGGCGGAGAGCCAGACGCGCGCGATGGCGGTCTTGCGCTTGCCCGTGGCGTAGGTGCGAGTCGTGCTGGTGCGTGACGTCGTGGCGGTCATCGGATGTCTCTCACTTGATCTCGAGGACGGTGGGCTTCTGCGCGACGTGCGGATGATCCGGCGTCACATACACCTTCAGCTTGCCGAACATCTCGCGGCCGAGGACGTTCTTCGGGAGCATGCCCTTCACGGCCTTCTCGATCGGGAAGGTGGGCTTGTCCTCGAGGAGGTCGCGGTAGCTGGTGGCCTTGAAGCCGCCCGGGATACCCGAGTGTCGGTTCCAGAACTTCTTGTCGAGCTTGTTGCCCGTGAGCTTCACCTTGGCGGCGTTGACGACGATGACGAAGTCACCGGTGTCGACGTGCGGGGTGTACGTGACCTTGTGCTTGCCGCGGAGCCGCGAAGCGACCTCGCTGGCGAGGCGGCCGAGGGGCTTGTCCGTCGCGTCGACGACCCACCACGCACGACCTTCGTTACCCTGCTCGGTCGTCGCTTGGTAACTCTTGTTCGGGTTGCGACCGCCGGCGCGCTTGGGCAGCGCGGGCGGAGCTGCCTTCTCGGAGGCGGTGGCGGTCTCGGGAGCTGCGGACGACATGGCTTCCTCTGGAATCTCGCTGGTATCTGCCGCGGCTGCGGCGAGGGGGCGGGAACTTACGAGGGGGGCTCGGATTCGTCAAGCGGCAGGGCGGGCCACGCACCGAAAAAGCAGAACCCAGCGCGAGCACTGCACAAGTGAATGGCGGTTCATTCTTTCGGGCTCGACGCTTGCGGCGGAGATGTTTCGCACGTAAAGGAATTTGGGACCGCCGGGGAAATACAGGCCTCGCCGCGGTCCTGAAGGACGAGACATCGATGATTTCTTTCGAGCCGACCGAGGATCAGAAGGCCATGGTCGAGTCCGTGGGCGGGTTCGCCCGGAGCACGCTGCGACCCAGGATCCGGGAGTTCGAGAAGGAGCGCGGCCTGTCGGAGGCGGTCCGCAAGACCGCCCACGAGCTCGGCCTCGGCCTCGTCGCGCTCCCCGAGAGCGTCGGCGGGGCAGGCCTCGGGATGACGACCGCGGTCCTCCTCGAGGAGGAGGTC
The DNA here is from genome assembly GCA_043742085.1 of Polyangiaceae bacterium. GTDB lineage: Bacteria > Myxococcota_A > Polyangia > Polyangiales > Polyangiaceae > Labilithrix. The sequence continues at coordinate 1,570 of JAYTZB010001499.1, read as the reverse complement.
TCGTGGGGCGAGCCGTCCGCGGGCTTCGCGTTCGGCGGTCCGGGCGCCTTCGGCCTCGCGGTCCTCGAGCTCGGCACGACCGAGCAGGCGCACGCGGCGCTTGCCTCGTTCACGACCGATGGCGGCCACACGCGCTTCGGCGCCGTCGCCTGGGGCGAGCCCAAGGCCAACAAGGAGCGACCCGGCTTCAGCACCACCGCCACCAGGACCGACGCCGGCTGGAAGCTCGATGGCACGAAGGCCTACGTCATCAACGCCGATCGCGCGGAGCGCTTCGTGGTGTTCGCGCAGGTCGATGCCGCCGCCGGCTGGCGCGGCCTCGGCGCGTTCCTCGTCGACAAGAGCGCGAGCGGTCTCTCGATCCTCCCGCGCGAGACCACGCTCGGTCTCGACGCCGTCAGCTTCGGCGGGATCGCGCTCGCAGGCGTCGTCGTTCCGGACAGCGCGCGCCTCCTCGGCTCCTCGCGCGGCGGGACCTCGGGCTCGGACTTCGACGCTGCGCTCGTTCGCTTCTTCGCACGTCATGCGGTGGTGGTCGCCGCGCGCGGCGTGGGTCTCGCGCGCGCGGCCTTCGACGTGACGCGCGATTACGTCGACGGTCGCAAGGCGTTCGGCAAGCCCATCGGCCACTTCCAGTCGGTCGCCTTCACCATCGCCGACCGCGCCATGGACGTCGACGCGGGCCGCGGCCTCGTCTGGCGCGCCGCAGCCGCGTGGGACGCGTACGACGCCGGCGACAAGAGCGAGCGCGACGAGAAGGAGTGCCTCCTCCGCAGCGCCCACGCCATCGCCTTCGTGCACGAGGCCGCGATGCGTTGCGGCGACGACGGCGTGCAGCTCCACGGCGGTGCGGGATTCATGCGCGATTACCCGGTCGAGAAGCTGATGCGCGACGCCAAACAGATCGGCCTGTGCGGCATGACCGCGGAGCACGCCGATCAGCTCGCCGGCGCGATCGCGCTCGGTGCCCCCGTCGATCCCGGGCTCGTCTTGCCGACGCCCGAGACCCAGAACGCCTTCGTCTGAGCTGCCGAGAAGAAGAGACAGGACAGAAGTCATGACCATCGAATTTTCGCTCAGCAAGAAGCAGCTCGAGATGCGCGAGGGGATCCGCGGCCTCGCGAAGAACGTGATCCGCCCGCAGGCGCTGGCGTGGGATCGCGCGGGAGGCATCCCGGAGGAGTTCCTCCGCAACATGGCGCGCATGGCGACGAGCATGGGCTCGAACGCGATGCGCTCCGGCGTGGGCGACGAGACGGAAGAGGAGAAGAAGGACGCCGAGAAGCGGCGCGGCCCCAGCGGCTCGAACCTGTTCGGCGTGCTCGCCTCCGAGGAGCTCGCCTGGGGTGATGGCGGCCTCCTCTTGTGTCTCCCCGGCCCCGGCCTCGGCGGTCCGCCCGTGCGCGGCTCCGGCACGCCCGAGCAGAAGAAGCGCTTCTTCGGGATGTTCGAGGACCTCGACGACGCGCCTCTCAAGTGGGGCGCGTATGGCCTGACCGAGCCCAACGCCGGCAGCGACGTCTCCGGCATCCGCACCAGCTGCCGCAAGGACGGCCGCCACTGGGTCTTG
>JAYTZB010001498.1:0-1778 GCA_043742085.1 Polyangiaceae bacterium | reverse complement strand
GACACCGCGCTCGCGAGCGGACATCCGCCGAGCTCGACGCCGGCCACCGCATCGCACGCGGGGAGCTCGGAGAGAGCGTCGAGCATGAGCTCCCCGACGAGGACGTGACCCTCGGCGGTGAGGACCGTCTGTTTGCAGTCGATGAAGAAATCGCTCTCCTTGCCGGAGGCGAGCACGACGCGCTTCTTCGCGAAGGAGCGATCACGAAGGAGCTCGCGCAGTCGGCTGCGCGCGTTCGCCGGGGTCTGACCAGTGCCGTCACGGCCGTGACCGCGCGCGGACATCAGCGCTTCTTGGAGCTCGCGTGGAGGGCGGCCTTCGTGCCCTTCTTGAGGACCGGGACGACGGGCGGCGGCGGACCGACGCGCGATGCGCGTGCACCGTTGCCGGCCGGAGCCGAGCGTGCGGTTGCGGCGGGCGCCGACTTCTTCGACTCGGCGCGCGCCGGTGCGCTCTTCGCGCTCGTGCTCGCGCTAGACGCGCTAGACGCGCTGGACGCGCTAGACGCGCTCGATGCGCGCGAGGCCGTCGCCGCGGCGCTGCGCGGACGCGCCGCTCCTGCGCCGCCGGTCTGGACGTGACCGCGAACGAGACCGCCCGGAGCGATCGCGATGCGCGGCGCCTTCAGGTCGCCGACGACGCGTGCGCCGGCTTCGAGGACGACCGCGTCCTCCGCCGTGAGGTCGCCCTTCACCGCGCCGCGAACGACGATGCGACGCGCAGAGATGCTCGCGCCGACGAGACCGCTCGTGTCGACGAGCACGTCACCGGAGCACGTGACCTCGCCTTCGATGCGTCCTGCGATCTCGAGGTCACCGGTGCCGGTGACGCGACCGCGGACGAACGTGCCGCTGCCGATCAGGGTGGTAGCGTGACGATCTGCCATGTCACACGTCCATGTCGACGTTGCCCTTGAACTGGGCGCCGTCGGCGATCGTGATGCGGGTGGCCTTCACGTTGCCAACGACCTTCGCGCCGTTCTGGAGGTCGACGCGATCGTTGGAGCTGATGTTCCCGGTGACGGAGCCGGCGACGGCCACGGGGCCGGCGTTGATGTCGGCCTCGACGACGCCGCCGTGCTCGACCGTGACTGCGTCCTTGGCGACGAGCTTCCCGCGCAGCGTGCCGGCCACGATGACGTCCTCATCGCTCGTGATCTCGCCCTCGATCGTGATGCCTGCGCCGATGACCGTGCTCGCCATGTCGTCCTCCGCCTATCTCGCGTCTACGTGCTCAGTGAATCAGCGCCGTCGTCCGCTCGCGCCGCTCGCGCCGCCCAGCTCGGGAGGCAGCTCGAACGCGGCATCGAGGCGACCGACGAACTCGGCGCCTTCTTCGAGCGACACCGACTCGCCCTGCATGTCACCGCGGACGCGGGCGCCCGCTTCGATGCGGACGACGCCGCTCGCGCGGACATCGCCGTCGAGCTCGCCGCGCAGCGTGACCGCGCTTGCCTCGATGGTCGAGGTCGCGCGTCCACCCTCGGCGATGGTGAGATCACCGCGGACGGTGATGTCGCCCTCGACGTTGCCCTCGATGAGGAGGTCGCCGTCTCCGGACACGCGACCGCGCACGCGCGTGGTCCGGCCGATGACCGCTTCGCGTCGCGTGCCGTGAATGTCCGATCGTGCGGGGGTCCTCGCCATCGAGCCCGTCACTAGTACAGGCGCTCGTCCCTGTCACCCCCCGTGGTAAGCTCCGCGCGCCTTGAAGAAGGAGGTCCTCGCGTGGGTGCTCGCCGCCGTGCCGCTCGTCGGCATCGTGGAGCTGGGCTTGCA
>JAYTZB010001497.1:0-4449 GCA_043742085.1 Polyangiaceae bacterium | reverse complement strand
AGCGAGAGCTGGGGAGGGGAGACGCTCACGGTCGATCGATGCGGTGGCGGCGCGGCGGGCACCGGCACCTTCTTCGGCTCGCCCCAGCCCACGCGCAGCCAGCCTGCCGCGAGGCATCCCACCGGCCCGCAGGCGCGGCGCTCCACCTTGTTCACGGGGACGAGCGGCTCGGGAAGCTCGAGGCTCGTCCACGTCATTCCGCCGTCGGTGGTCTCGAAGCCGCGTCGCGAAGCCGTCCAGCCGAACCCGTAGCGGCCCGACACGAAGGGCATGCCGGCGTCGCGTATGAATTGCCCGGGTGTCGCGTGGCCGTCGAGCGCGACCTCGATGCCCAGCATCGCGCCGCCGGCTTCGATCCAGCCGCCCACCACGCCGGGCCTTCGCTCCTCGAAGCCGTCGAGCCAGACGCCGAGCCGCAGCACGCGCGCGACGTCGGCGCTCACCTTCGGGAACGTGACCGGCAGCGTGGTGGCGCGACCCTGGTCGAGCAGCGTGATGCGCGCGGGCGCAGCCTGTCCCTGCGGCGGCGTGATGACGGCGATCTTTCCGTCGGCGAGGACGATGACGCGCTCGCCGCCGACGTCGCCGCGGACGTGCACCTCGCGCCAGGTGCCGTCGTGACCGAAAATGCAGAAGGGATGCACGCCGTCGCTCTTCTCGGCGGCGACAGTGGTCTCGACCTTCTCGTCGCTCCGATCCCGGTCGGCGCGGCCGCCGTCGCTCTTGGTGTTGGCGCCGGCGCCGGCTTCGGCGAGCCCGCCGTCGCTCGCGCCACCGTCGGGCTTCGTCTCGATGCGCGTGGGCTCGCGCGGCGTGGCGCTCGCGTCGCCGTCCTCGGCGCACGGACCGCGAACGGCGAGCGCGCCGTTGCCCGACGACGTCACGACGCGCGGTCGATCGAAGCGCCGCAGCTCGGCGAGCCGGCCGTGCAGCGGATCGTACGCGTAGATGGCGGTCGCGCCCCGCGGCTCTCCGCACACGAAGCCGAACGCACCGCTGGCGTCGGGGAGGGTGAGCGGCGATCGGGTGAGCGGCAGCGGATGACAGCGCGCCGGCTTCAGCGGGAAGGCGCCCTGCGCGACCTCGGTGAGCACGCCGTCCGAGAGACGCACGCGTCCGAGCGCGCCGTCGCGGGCGATCACCACCGTACCGTCGGTGAGCGGCCAGCCGTCCTCGATCGCGGCAGCGAGCGGTCGCTTGCCGAAGATCCGGATACCTGCATCCTGCACGGATTCTTCGTGCGGCGCGGCCGGGCTGTCGAGCGGCGTGGTCGGTCGTGCGCCGGTGGCGCCTGGCGGCGTTGTCGGCGCAACGGGGAACGGCGCGGGAACCACCACGCCGCCCGGGAAACCGCCCCCCGGATAACCGCCCGGGAAGTACGTACGGCCGCTGCCTGGCGTGGGCAGCATGGTCTTGCCCTTCGCCTCGCGTGGGGCGCCGGAGAGTCGTGCGATGGTGCCGTCGGCGCGCGCCTCGAACCATGCCTCGGTCTTGGCGTTCTCGATGCCGCCGATGGCGAGGGCGTCGCCGCTCACGAGGACCTGTCGCGGCTCCATCGGGAGATCGAGCGCGCGCCACGTTGCGCCGGCGTCGTAGGTCGCGACCACGCCGCGAAGATCGGTGACGGCAGCGGCGCGCCAACCGTCGGCGGCAGCGAATCCCGAGACGAACGGGCTCGCCGGCCACGGCCCGAGATCGAGGACGTCGCCGGTCTTGCCGTCGATTGCGAGGTACGCGTTCTGCGCGCGCACGTAGACGCGATCGAGGCCGGGCACGATCGCCTGGATGGCCTGGAGCGAGGCGAAGATCGGCTTCGCGGTATCGAGCCAGTGATCGGCACGCCAGATGGTGGTGCCGAGCACGAAGAGGAATCCGCCGCCGAGACGATCCGGGAGCGCGGTCGTGAGCTGCGGAGCCTGGGGCAAGCGATCGTCGGCGGCGACGATGGCGCCCTCGTGGGTCGTCACCACGCGAAGCCCAGCCGTGATGGCGCGGAGGCCGCCTCCCGGCTCGTTGCCGTAGCCCTGCGCGTCGTCGACGACCTCGGGGAGGAGGCGCGCGCCGTGCACGGTGGGATCGGCGCTCGCTCCGACGCCGATGACGCGGAACGATCCGCCGTCCGGCGATCGCGCGCTCTTGCCGCCGCTTCCGCACGCCGCGAGCACCGCGGCGATGATCAACAGCGGAGCGGTTCGCGATGCGCGCATGGCCTCTAGAAGGCTAACACGCGGCCCGTCATTCCATTTGCCGCGAGCTTCGGCCGAGGTTCAGCAGAGGTTCAGCGATCGACCTGGTCGTAGTGCTTGATCTGGTCGTCGATCACGCCTGCGAGTCGCTCCGGCGTCGACGTCACCGCCCACAGGTAGTCGGCGGGGAAGTTCTTGCGCACGCGCGTCCGGGCCGCCTGCGGAAAGAGATCCGGCGCGGCGAGGATGGACTCGCTGTTCTCGTTCGTGCCGGCATGCTGGTGGCAGCCGATGCAGTTGGACTGAGCGTTGGGCGCGCCCTTCTCGAGGTACGGGTTCGACGACCACGAGGGCTTGCCGACGCCGTTGTAGGACGCCTCGAGCGCGTCGCCGAGGGAGCCGTCGAAGCCGCCGCGCGGATCGGGATCCTTCTCCTCGTACGAGACCGTGACGTTCATCTTGTAGTTCTTCCACGGACCGTCGAGGTTCGTGATTTCGCTGGGGCGGTCCGCGCCGAAGTCCTCGTTCGGCTTGTCGGACCACCAGATGGTGATCCACAGCCACTCGCGGAGCTCCTTCGTGACGAGGTGCATCGCAGGCATGCGGAACTTCGTGCCGTCCGAGAGACCCACCGTGTAGATCGACGCGTCGTCGGGATCCGCCGTGCCGACGCCCTTGCCCCAAGCGCCTTGATCCGCGTCGGTGGCGGTCATCTTCGCGGCGAGCGTCTTCGCGCTCGTGTCGTAGGTCGGGAGCGGCAAGCGCTGCGTGCCGAAGCTCGCGCGGTACCACGACATCTTCACGAGCGCGGCATCGACCGGGAACTCCGCGTCGAAGCACGGCGCGAAGTTGGTCTTCGACGCGGGCTCGTCGTCGGGCTTGATGGCGTTCGTATCGAGCTTCGGCAAGCAGGCGTCGAGCGTGCCGTACTGGCCCATGAGATGCGAGAAGACGCCCGGGCTGTACGCGACGCGGTGGTTGCCGCCGAGGCCTTGCAGCGACACGTCGTCCTTCACCTGGCCGACGCGATCGAAGAAATCCTTGTCGCTCGACTCGCCGAGCGAGGTCGCGTTCCAGTCGAAGGCGTGCTTCGCGTCGGTGGCGGTGAACGGACGGCGCGCCTTGCGATCGGCGGGCGTCAGCTCCGCGTACATCTTTCCGAACATGCGCTCGAAGTCATCACGGCCGTACCACGTGCGGAACACCGGTACCGTCGCGGGCTTCTGTCCAGCCTTGACGGTGGGCTCCGCGACCTTCACCGGCGCGAGCACGCGACCGACCGCCTTCCACGCCGCGGCGCGACGCGCCTTGCGCGAGCTCGAGAGCTCCTCGAGGCGAGCGCGCAGACCGTTGTCCGCCGCGTAGTCGACCGCCTTGCCGAGCGCCTTCCGCTCGAGCGGGCGGAGCTCCCCCACCTGGGCCTCGGCGCCGTCGTCCTGCGTGTCCGCGCTCGTGCTGCAACCCGCAGCAGAGACACCGGCCACGCCGACCGAGAGGCCGAGCACGAGCGAGACGAGGAGCTTGCGAGAGACGGTGATCATGGCGTCGGCGTGGCCTCGACCTGACGAACGGCCCAGTCGGACGCCGCGATGACTTCGCTCTTCGTCGCGCCGCTCGCGTCACGGACCATGAAGTAGATCCAGCCGTCGGAGCGGAAGTGCGGGAAGAGCGCGAACTGACCGGGTGCCATGTGCGTGATGCGCTGCTTCTTGCCGGTCACGAAGTCCGTGATGATGATATCCGAGCCGCCCTTCTCCTTGTAACCGGCGAACTCCGCGTCAGACGCGAAATCCTCGCGCTTCACGTAGTGGTGCGTCACGAGGAAGCGCTCGTCGAACGAGAAGTTCGCCTTGTTTCCGGCCATGCAGATGCGGCCGATGGGCTTCAGCGCGAACTTGTAGCCGTCATTGACGAAGGTGCCGGTGACCTGTCGGACCATGTAACCGAGCTGGCCGTGCTCGCCGGCGACGCGCGCGCCGAGGAGCGTCGACGAGCGAGACATCATGATGTCGCCCTCGAAGGGCGTGTCGAGCTCGACCGACTGCTTGACCTGGTAGCCCGACTCCGCGTCGTTGCCCTGCGCGAACATCACGCGGATGATCGCCTTCGCATCGGGGCCGAACGTCGGATCGAGATCGTGGTCGGAGGCGGTCTGGCCCGGGTTGTCGCTCGCGAACTTGCCGTTGACGACGAAGTGGTCGGCGACCGAGTTGTCGCCGATGCGCTGGCCGACGGTCTGGTAGAGGCCGATGGTGTCGAGCTT
>JAYTZB010001496.1:0-1896 GCA_043742085.1 Polyangiaceae bacterium | reverse complement strand
CGCATGCGCAGCGCGTTCTTCACGAGATCGCGGATCGTGTACTCGCCCTTCCCTTCCATGTTCGACGGGCGAGTCTCGAGCGAGACCACGTGCGGCTGTCGGAGCTGGAGCTCGGCGGCGTCTTCGATGGTCACGATGCGCTCGTCCTCGGGAATGGCGCCGGAGAGGACGTTGAGGAGCGTGGTCTTGCCGCTTCCGGTACCGCCGGAGATCACGATGTTCTTCTTGGCGGTGACGCTGCGCAGCAGGAACTGCGCCATGCGGTCGGTCAGGGCACCGAGCTCCACGAGGCGATCCATCGTGAAGGGCTTGCGCGAGAACTTGCGGATCGTGATGGCCGCGCCGCGCAACGCGAGCGGCTTGATCACAGCGTTGACGCGCGATCCGTCGGCGAGGCGAGCATCGACGAGGGGCACCGATTCGTCGATGCGGCGCCCGAGGGGCGTGACGATCCGCTCGATGGTGGCGCGCACGCGGTCGTCGTTCGTGAAACGTGCGTCCGCGCGCACCATCTTGCCGCCCATCTCGAGGAAGATGGTGTTCGGGTCGACGACCATGATCTCGTTCACGTTGGGGTCGGAGAGGAACCGCTCGATCGGACCAAGGCCGATCGCCTCGTCGAGCAACGAGCCGACGAGGACGTCGCGATCGAGGCCCGCCGGAACGCGGTCGCCGAGACCGGACACGATGGCGCGCAGAGCGGCAAGCACCTTGGGGCGAAGTGTTGGGTCATCGACGCGGGCGGCGTCCACGGCGCCGAGGTCGAGGTGCTCGAGGAGCCGCTTGTGGACCTCGACGCGAACCGCATTCTCCTCGGCCCATGCGTCGGCGCGAGCGATCTCGACCGAGCCGCTCACGAGCTTTCCGGCCGCCACCGCGGCGGCGACCACCTCGGTCGACGTCGTCGGAGTCACGACCGGGGCCACGGGCGCAGCGACCGGGAGTGCGGGAGGCGTGACGAGCCGAGGCCTTGGCTTCGCTGGCGCCGCGGGCAACCGCGCCGGTGTGCTGGTGCGCTCGAGCACGACCGTGAAGGGCCCGATCGCGATGGGCGTACCGAAAGGAACGTCGACCTCGTGTTGCTTCACGAGCACGCCGCCCACGTACGTCCCGTTCATCGAGGTATCGCGGACCTTGAGCGAGGTCCCGCGGACGTCGACGGTCATGTGCTGGCGCGACGCGAAGGCCGTGGTCAGCGGAACCGTGCAGCGCGGGTCGCGACCGATCGAGACCCGACCGTCCAAGGCGTCGAGCTCGTGATGCTCGGTGCGCTCGCAGTCGCTGATCGAGACGGCGACGCGAACGGAGGTGCGGGCATGGGCGCTCATTTGACCAGCACCGGCGGCGCGCCCGGGCGCTTGTCGTAGACGTTGATCTTCTCGATCTTGCCGCTGTAGTCCGCGAACTTGGCGAGCGCGCCCTCGACGACCTCCGCGGCCTGCGTGTTCACAGCCTCGACGACGTTGGGGACCACGAAGATCGCGCCTTCGGTCTGGAGCTCCTCGTTCGAGTGAGAGCCGAAGAGCAGTCCGAGCACCGGGATGTCCGAGAGGCCCGGAAGCCCCTGCACCGCGTGCGTCTGCGACTTGGTGTGGATACCCGAAAGGACGATCGACTGCCCGAGCTTGAGCGTGATGTTGGTGGTGAGCTTGCTCGTCGTACGACCGGGGAGCGCGGTGGCGCCGGCCGAGGAAGTGAGATCGCTCACGTCGGCGACGAGCCGCATCTCGATCTCGCGCTTCTGCGGGTTGTAGCGAGGGAGCACGGTGACGTCGGTGCCGAACTGGATGCGCTGAACGCCGACCGTGAGCCCGGTGTTGACGGTGAAGTTCTGCTCGCCGCCGTTCTGGAAATTCGCCTCGATGCCGTTGTTCGTGACGACCGTGGCCTGCTTCA
>JAYTZB010001495.1:0-1668 GCA_043742085.1 Polyangiaceae bacterium | reverse complement strand
CGCGGGCAGATGGACCTCGGCCTCTGCGGCGAAGGCGTCTTCGACGTGGTCGCGCATGCGTGTGGCTCGGGCGGAACGGCCGCGGGCGTCGGGCTCGGGGCCTCGCACTTCGGGGTCGCCCGCGAGACCTGGGCGTTCGCGGTCTGCGACGATCGCGCCTATTTCACGAGCGCGATCGGGCGCATCGCCGGCGAGTCGCGTGGCTACATGCCGTCGCTGCCCGAGCTCGCGTTCGTCGAGCCGGGAAGCGGAAGCGGAAGCGGAGGTCGACGCGGAGACGACGGCGCCGCGCGCATCGTCGTCGACGATCGCGCGAAGGGCCCCGCCTACGCGTCCATGAGCGAAGAGCAGAAGCGCTTCCTCGTTCGCGTGGCGCGCGCGACCGGGCTCGTCCTCGATCCCGTCTACACCGGCAAGGCGCTCTTCGGCCTAGCGCAGGCGGTGGAGCGCGGCGAGATCGCGGGTGATGCGCGCGTCCTCTTCCTGCACACCGGCGGCCTGCCGGGCCTGCTAGCGCAAGGCGAAGATCTGCGCGCGGCGCTCTGACCCGCTCGTCGCGGGCGCGTGCTAGGGTCGGCACGTGGCACACAAGCCTCTCTCTCCTGCCGAATCGCGCGCCGCCGCGGCGGCGGCATGGCGGGTGGCGTTCTGGGGCGTCGGCATCTACGCGACCGCCCGCATCGCCTCGCTCCTCCTCCAGAGCATGTCGATGCCGGCGGCGGTCGCGCAGGCCGTGATCGCGGAGTGGGGCACCGGCCGGCTCGGCGTCTCGTGGAGCGATCCCACCCAGCCCGTGCCCACCACCGGATCGATCGCCCGTCGCGCGGGGATCGGCGCTGCGGTCGGTGTCATCGCCGCCGGGGTCGTCGTGGGATTCCTCGCGACCACCCGCGCGGTGATGCTGGAGCGGAGCACCCCGGCGGTCAGCGCCATCATCGTCGCGCTCATCACCGCGGGCTTCTACGCGATGCGCGACGAGCTGCTCCTGCACGGCCTCGTCGTCCGCGCGCTCGTCAGCGTCGAGACGCCGGTCTTGAAGGTGCTCGCGTGTGGCCTCACATCGGCAGCCGCGGCCTACGGCGAGCTCGGCGTCGTCGCACCGCTGCCGATCGCCGCCCAGGGCCTCCTCGGGATGGTCTTCGGCGCCCTCTGGGTCCGCGATCGCGGCGCGTGGCCGGCGTGGGGCGCCCATACCGCGTGGCTCTTCACGACGAGCTTCCTCATGCAGGGCGGCATCTTCGAGGCCCGCGTCTTTGCCGGCACCTGGGGCGGCGGTGACTTCGGGCCCCTCGGCGGGACCGCTGCGGTCATCGCCCTCCTGCCGCTCGCTGCGGGCGCCCTCGCGGGCAGCGCTCGCGTGCGCCGCCCAAGCTGAGCGCGCCCGACGCTCGGCGATCGAGCGCGGGGAACTACCCCCACCGGGGTTACGTCGTGTAACCTTGGTTTCGCGATGCGTGGCGCGCAGAGGGGCCCGTTCGATTCCCCGCTCGGCTCACCGCAGCCGGAGGGCAGCGAAATCGCGGCACCTTCTCGTCGTCTCACACCATCCATGGGTCTCGCCCCCGACAGTGACGGCCCGAATGATGCGGCCAACGAGGACTTCCTCTTCCACCTCTATCGAGGAAGCGAGCTCCTCCAGGACAACCGCGCCCACGAAGCGAAGGAGGA
>JAYTZB010001494.1:0-5690 GCA_043742085.1 Polyangiaceae bacterium | reverse complement strand
CGCCGCCTTCGTCGCCGGGCATGTCCAGCGTGCCGGCCCCGCCGCCGAGCCAGCCTCCCGCGCAGCAGCAGAACCTCACGTCGGAGCAGAGCTCGCTGAAGCAGAAGATCCTCGAGCGCGCGCACGCGATCTCGGCGCAGGACTACTTCCAGATGCTCGGCCTCGAGCGCGATGCGACCGCAGAGCAAGTGCAGAAGGCCTTCTTCGGACTCGCGAAGGTGTGGCACCCCGATCGTCTTCCGCCAGCGCTCGTCGACGTCAAGGATGCGTGCAGCAAGGTCTTCACGCACCTCACCGAGGCGCAGGCCACGCTGCTCGATCAGGAACGACGCGCCGAGTACATGACGCTCCTGAAGGACGGCGGCGCCACGCCCGACGATCAGGCGAAGATCCAGGCGATCCTCGAGGCCGCGACCGAGTTCCAGAAGGCCGAGATCTTCATGAAGCGCAACGACAACGCGCAGGCCCACGAGCTCGCGCGGAAGGCGCACGCGCTCGATCCCGAGCAGGCCGACTACCTCGCGATGGTGACGTGGCTCGATGCGCAGAAGCCCGAGTGGGTGGGCCGCGAGAAGACCCTCGAGAAGATCGCCGTCCTCGATCGCTGCATCACGCTGAACGCTCGTTCGGAGCGCGCGTATTTCTGGCGCGGCATGCTCTACAAGCGCATCGACGAGACGTCGAAGGCGATGAAGGACTTCAAGAAGGCGGCCGAGCTCAACCCGCGCAACCTCGATGCGATGCGCGAGGTGAGGCTCCACAACATCCGCGGCGGCCAGTCGAAGCCGCCGCCCAGCACCAGCAGCGGGGGCGGACGCGCCAGCCAGAAGCCCGCCGCCCCCGAGACGCTCGGCGGGCTCTTCGGAAAGCTGTTCAAGAAGTAGCGGCTACTCGCCGGGCGACGCGCCCTTCATCGGGATCATGCTGGGCCGCGCCTCGTTCTCGACGAGGTAACCGAAGCGCTCCTTGAACTGCGCCGGTGTCATGTTCGCGGCCGTCGCCATGTGCGCGAGCTCCACGCGGTCCTCGAGGTCCTCCGCCTTCAGGCGGAGCATGTAGCTGCGGGCGATCTTGTAGCGGTCCGACGTGATGTCGACCATCCGTACGCGCATGCGGCCGGTCACGGGGTCCATGATCTGCGCGAACGGCACGGGGACGAAGCGACCGCGCTGGATGCTGACGAGCGCTTCGGTGCCGCCCTCGATGACGTGCCGCGCGGCGCAGTAGCCGAGGTCGCGCGTGTACTCCATGTCGAACGGGATGGGGTCTGCGCAGCGGACCTCGTAGCCGATGTTCTTCGTGGAGATGGTGCTGGAGATGCCGAGCTCCGCGAGCTGCTTCTTCACGGCCGCCTTCACGAGGTTGCCGAAGTCGATCTCGGCGATGCGGATGTGACCGTGCGCGTCGCGCTCGACGCCCTCGAGGCCCTCGATGTCACTCGGCCGGATGTGCTCCACGAGGCCCTCGGCGAGCACCGCGACGCCGTCGGTACGGCCCTGCGAAAGGCGCTTGATGATGGCGCCGGCGAGCGTATCGACCACCTTCGAGAGCGCGACCGGATGCTCGAACTCCTCGGAGACGAGCGTGAGCGTGGCGCCCGCCGCCTTGCCGATGCCGAGCGCGAGATGCCCGGCCTTGCGACCCATCGCGACCACGAAGTACCAGCGAGACGTGGTCTTCGCGTCGACCATCAGGTTCTTCACGATCTCGACGCCGATGTGGCGCGCGGTCTGGAACCCGAACGTGTAGACGTCCTGCGGGAGGTCGAGATCGTTGTCGATGGTCTTCGGCACGTGAACGACACGGACCGCGCCCTTCGACGCCTTCGCGAGCTGCGAGGAGCTGAAGCAGGTGTCGTCACCGCCGATGGTGATGAGCATCCCGACGCCGAGGCGATCGAGCGTGTCGAGGCACTTCGCGAGGAGCTCGGGGCTCTTCGTCGGGTTCGCACGCGAGATGCCGAGCATCGACCCGCCGCGGAAGTGGATGCGGCTCGTGTCGGCGATGGTCAGCGCGCTGACGCGCGACGTGTCGCCCTCGATGAGCCACTTGAAGCCGTCCTGGACACCGAGCACCTCGACGCCCGAAAGGTTGGCGCGGATGGTGGCCGCGCCGATGACGCTGTTGATGCCGGGGGCAGGACCGCCGCCGACGAGGATCGCGAGCTTCTCGTTCTTCAAGGGACCGGCTCCAGACTCTGCGCCCCAGGCTACAGTCCGGCGCGCTACTTCTCTAGCAAAAGCGCTGCGGCAGATAAAACGTAACTCTTTTGTGCGTTACGTTTTGGCCGCCGGCAGCGGGACGGTGCGCGCGCCTTCCGCCCTCTCGCCGGAGCCTCTAGCCTCACGGCCGTGACTCCCCAGCTCCTGAAGACGGTCCTCGTGCGACGCGTGCCCGGCGAGACCGCGAAGCCTTTCCTCGGCGCGATGAACTTCGGCACGCGCACCACCGAGGCCGAGTCGAAGAACATCCTCGCGCGCGCGCTCGAGCTCGGCATCCTCCACATCGACACCGCGAATGCCTACGGCGAGGGCATCTCGGAGACCATCGTGGGGAGCGCGCTCCGCGGCGGCGCGCGTGACAAGGTCACCATGGCGACGAAATGCGGCTTCGGCCGCATCTCCGGAAGGCCCGAGGGCCTGAGCCGCGCGCGCATCCTGGAGGCCGCGGACGCCAGCCTGAAGCGCCTCGGCACCGACCGCATCGACGTCTACTACCTGCACGTGCCCGATCACGACACGCCGATCGACGAGACGCTCGACGCGGTCGCGGAGCTGCTCGACAAGAAGAAGATCCTCGCGTGGGGCGTCTCCAACTACGCCGCGTGGCAGGTACTCGAGATGATGAACAAGGCCGAGGCGCGGAAGATGGCGCGTCCGGTGATCGCCCAGCAGCTCTACAACGTCCTCCTCCGCCAGCTCGACGTGGAGTACTTCCCCTTCGCGCGTGCCTACGAGCTCCACACCACCGTCTACAACCCCCTCGCGGGCGGGCTCCTCACCGGCAAGCACTCGCGGGACGGCTCCACGCAGGGCGGCTCGCGCTTCGACAAGAATCGCCTTTATCAAGGCCGCTACTTCACCGACGTCATGTTCGATCGTGTCGACGCGCTCACCAAGCTCGCCGGGGCCGAGAACATGAGCGTCCTCGAGCTCTCGTACGCGTGGCTGGCGGGAGCGCCGGGCGTCGATAGCATCCTGCTCGGACCCGCGTCGGTGAAGCAGCTCGAGGAGGGCGTCGCCGCCTGTGCGCGAGGGCTGACGCCGGAGGTGCGTGGCCTCGTCGATGCGCGCTACCGCATGTGGCTCGGCTCCGACACGTACTACGTACGATGAGCGAGCTCTCCGACGCGAAGCTCTCCGACGCGAACCTCGACGAGGCGATCGCGCACTACCGGGTGCATGGGTGGGCGCGGCTCGGGAAGCTGGCCGACGAGGCGACGCTCGCGCCGCTGCGCGCACGCGCCGACGCGATCATGATGGGTGAGGTCACCTACGACGGTCTCTTCTTCCAGCACGACTCCGAGACCGGGCGGTACGAGGATCTCTCCTACGGCCAGGGCTGGAAGGGCCCGTCGCTCGAGTATCGCAAGGTCGAGAAGCTCGAGAAGGATCCGCTGTTCTGGTCGTGGCTCGCGAGCGATGCGTTCCGTCGCGTCGCCGGGCGCGTCTACGAGACCGACAGCGGCGTCGCGCTCTACCGTGCGTTCCTCATGAACAAGCACGCCGGCGGCGGTACCAACCTGCCGTGGCATCAGGATGGCGGGAATTTCTGGGGCCTCGACCGCGATCCCGTCCTCCAGATCTGGACGGCGCTCGACGATGCCCCCGAGGACGGCGGATGCCTCGAGGTCGTCGACGGCACGCATGCGGCGGGTCTCGCGACCCAGCTCGGCGGTGTCGTTCCCAAGGATCACGTCGAGCGAAGGGACGCCGAGCGGGACGCGCTCAAGCTCCCGGTCGAGGCCGGCGAGGTCATCATTCTCCACAACCATCTGTGGCATCGCTCGGGGCGCACCAGCCTGGGAAAGCCGCGTCGCGCGCTCAGCGTCTGCTACATGGATGCCGCCACGCAGTGCCGTCGCAAGAAGCGTGCACCGCGCAGCTTCGTGCGCGTCTGGTAGCGATCCACCCGCGTTTTTCCCCTGTATTTCGCGGTCCGAGGGCGCGCGTGGTAGCGTTTCCATAACGTGATCCGAGGCCGCATTCTCGTGATCGACGGCGACGAATGGCTCGGTCGCCTGCTCGGTCGCGCGCTCCAGGAGAAGGGCTTCGTGACCGACTTCTGCGAGGACGCACGCAGCGGCTTCGAGAGGGCGTGCGACACGGTCCCCGACGCCATCGTCTGCAGCATCGTGCTGCCGGACATCGACGGCTTCTGGGTGGCGAGACGCATCCGCACCGAGGTCGGTCCGGTCGCCAAGGCTCCGTTACTCCTCGTCGGTGACATCGCCGACAAGGACGCGCGCGTGCAAGGCCTCCAGGTCGGCGCCGACGTGCTCCTCGAGCGGCCTGTCACGAACGAGGAGATCGTCGCCCAGGTCGAGGCGCTGGTCGCGATGGCGCGCCGCTTCCGTGGTGAGGTGCCGGACGAGCAGTCCGCGCCGTCACTCGCTGCGGCGTTCCGTGGTGACCTCTCGAATTTCCCGCTCGCGAGCGTCCTCATGATGCTCGAGATGGAGCGACGCACCGGGAGCCTCGAGGTGGTGTCCGGCTCGGGCAAGCGCGCGCTCCTGGTGCTCTCGACCGGGCAGTTCGCGACCACCGAGATCGGCGGCGAGTCGCGCCCCGCGCTCGAGGTCCTGAAGGACGTCCTGTCGTGGCGAAGCGGTCGCTTCGCCTTTCGTCCGCGTGACGTCGCCTCGCTGCCTCCGCCGAAGGGCTCGATCGGCGCCCTGGTGCTCGAGGCGATGCGACTCGAAGACGAACGCAACAACGCGGCGTCCTGAACGGCGGCGCGTCGTCAGGAGCCCGCGTCCCAGAGCCCGTAGATGATGCTCCAGCACATCGCGAGAAGGATCGCGAAGAGGACGAGCACCGCGGCATCGAGCTTCTTCAGCGCGCGCTGACTGGTGACGATGCCCCAACCCATCGAGAAGGTGTGGAGCCCGTTCGCGAGGTGATACGCGACGCCGAGCGTGCCGAGCAGATACACCACGAGCGTCGGCGGATTGGTCCGCATCTCGTGGGCGATGTCGGCGAAGGCCTCGCCGCGGCCGGTCGTGATGCGCGGATGCAGCATCGCCAGCCAGATGTGAGCGCCGAGGAAGAAGAGGACACCGATCGCGCTGAGGCGCTGCAGCGTGTACTTGAGGTTTCCGAAGAACTTGTATTTTACAACATTCGGCTGGACCGTGACGAGCCGGCCGATGCCCCAGATGGTGTGGAGCACGAGCGGAAGGAGCGCCACCAGCGACGACGCGAAGAACGCGATCGGGTGACGGTACTCGGTCACGTCCGCTTGCCACGCAGCGCCGCCCTTGAACACCGACAGGTTGTTCCAGAGGTGGGCGACGGTCCACATCCCGAGCGGAGCGACGGCGAGGAGCGACCCGAGGCGCGAGCGGATGAAGCTGCGTGCGGCTTGCGGCGTCGGGTGTTCGGTGGAGGCAGCGGCGGACATTCTTCCTTCCTCTAACCCGTTTCTAGGGCCCGCCTCCAGCGAATGACAAGGCGCGGCAGAAAAGCCGT
>JAYTZB010001493.1:0-2363 GCA_043742085.1 Polyangiaceae bacterium | reverse complement strand
GCATGCGTAGTTGAGGGACATGTCGAGGTGGCGGTGCCAGCCCTTGATCACGCCCTTGTAGACGGTCGAGAAGTAGATCTCGCCGAAGCGCTCGAAGTGTGCGTCGCTCTCGCGGAGCATGTGGAAGATGGTGCCGCGCTCGTCGGGGATGCGCCGCAGCGGGAGCACCTGGACGCCCGCGATGGGAGCTGCGCCACGGAGAACGCGCGCGCCGTCGGGAAGAGCGGGGGTGGGTCGCGCCGCTTGCGCCGGTTCGTTGGCCTGCGTCATGGCTTGCCTGAGTAGCGCTGTTCGCCGAGCGCTGCCACCACGACGTGTACGAGGTCGCTCGCCGCCGCACCCGTCGCGAGCGGAGCCGCGCTCAGCACGCGCGCGCGGTACCACGCGACGAGGACGCAGAGCCCCCACACCTCGAAGCCGAGCGGCTCCTGGGCGAGCATGAAGCGGTCGCGCACGCGGCTCACCGCCGCCTCGTCGAGGAAGGGGAGCGCACGCAGCGAGGCCGGCGAGAGCAGATCCATGACGAGCTCCTTCATGGGACCGCGCAGCCACGCGTGCACGGGGATGCTGAAGCCCTGCTTCTTCGCGCGGCTCACGCGCGGCCCGAACGTCTCGTCGGCGAGCGTGCGGAGGAGCCGCTTCGGCGGATGCGCGAGCGACTGCGCGAAGCGCGGTGACGCGGCGAACGCGAGGCCGGCGAGGTGGTGGTTGAGGAACGGCGCGCGGCTCTCCAGCGAATGCGCCATCGTCATGCGATCGACCTTCACGAGGATGTCGTTGGGCAGGAACTCGCGCGCGTCGACGCGCTGGAGCTCGCCGAGATCGGGCCGCGCGGAGATCGCGTGTCGCGTGGCCACCGCCTTCACGGCGCCGCGTGCGAGCGCGCGAGCGGCGTCGCCCGAGAGGAGCGTCGCGGCGTCGTTCGGCAGCCACGCGCCGTTCCAGGTGAAATGAGCCTCGCCGGGCGGCAGATCGGCGGCGCGCAGGAAGCGGAGCAGCTTGTAGCTGTTCGAGACCTTGGTCTCGCTCGCACGGATCCGCCGGGCGCCGGCGCGGAGGACGCTGCGCGCGAAGCCGCCGAAGCGGCTCGTCACCTCGCGATGGACCGCCGTCGCCTTGTACGTGAGGTAGCCGCCGAAGAGCTCGTCGCCACCGTCGCCGCTGACGGCCACCTTGAACTCCTTGGCGGTGGCGCGGGCCAGCTGCCAGACCGCGATGGCCGATGCGTCGCCGAGCGGATCGTCGGCGTGGGAGACCATGGCGAGGAAATCGACGAGCACGTCAGGACCGAGCGGGACGCGTTCGAGCCGTAATTTCAGGCGATCGGCGACGTACTTGGCGTTGTCCCACTCGCTGAAGCTGTGCGCCTGCACGTCGATGCAGAACGCCGCCGTCAGCGCGCCCTGCCGGACTGCGCTCTCGGCGATCAGCGACGAGTCGATGCCGCCCGACAGGAACAGCGCGAGCGGTACGTCGCTGCGGAGCGCGATGCGGACGGCGTCGTCGAGGCGCGTGCGGAGCTCACCGAGGACGCCACGCAGATCGCCGGCATCGACGCGTGCATCCTGCACGGGCTCGGGACGGTAGTACGTGCGCGAGGCGATCAGCCCCTTCGCGCCGTACTTCCGCATGGTGCCGGGCGCGAGGCGCCGGACGCCCTCCATGAGCGTTCGATCGCCGGGCACGAAGTTCATGCAGAGGTAGCCGCCGAGGCCCTCGAGATCGATGGCGCGGTCGCTCGTCGTCGCGAGGTGCTGCGCGATGGGGCCGAGCTCCGACGCGAAGACCACGTCGCCGGGACCGTCGCGATAGAGCAGCGGCTTCTCGCCGAAGCGATCGCGGGCGAGGAGCAGCTCGCCCTTCGCGCGATCGGCGAGCGCGAAGGCGAACATGCCGGTGAGCCTCTCGAGCAGGCCGTCGCCCCAGGCGTCGTAGCCGTGGAGGAGGACCTCGGTGTCGGAGCGCGTGCGGAAGACGTAGCCCTTGCCGCGGAGCTCTTCCTCGAGCTCGACGTAGTTGTAGATCTCGCCGTTGAACGTGACCACGTAGCGTCCGTCGGCCGAGGGCATGGGCTGCGCGCCGCCCGGCGAGAGATCGATGATGGCGAGGCGGCGATGGCCCAAGAAATAGCGGTCAGCACACCACCAGCCGCCGCCGTCGGGGCCGCGATGACGGAGGAGATCGACGAGCGGCACCAGCGCTGCCTCGTCGTTGGGTGCGCCGCTCCACGTGAACCGCCCGAAGATTCCGCACATCCTACGGCTCGGCGTAGACGGTGAAGGGCCTGCGCTGCTCGAGCTGGCGCTCGGCGACGGCGACCACGGGATCGACGACGTTCCGCTGCGGAGCGCCGACCATCACGA
>JAYTZB010001492.1:0-2104 GCA_043742085.1 Polyangiaceae bacterium | reverse complement strand
GAAGCGCCCGGCATGGCGAAGGACGGCCCGATCGTCGCCGGTAACTTCCAGACCGGACAGACCCTCGAGGGCACGTTCACGTTCCAGCCGGGCAAGTGTTACACGCTCGTCGCGCAGGGCGCCGGCATCACCTCGATCGGCCTCGAGATGCAGTACGTGACGCCGCTCCCGGGCCTCGCGCCCAGCATCGGCCGCAGCTCGCAGAGCGGCGCGCAGGCGTCGATCGGCGGCAAGGCCAACTGCCTCCGCCCCATCAGCCCGTTCCCGGCGCAGGCGAAGTTCATCGTCACCGCCAAGGCCGGCGCTGGCGTCGGCGCCGCGCAGCTCTTCTCGAAGTAGCTAGCTCTCCTCTCGCTGCGATTCGCTGCGATCCGAACGGCGCGATGTGAAAATCGCGCCGTTTTGCTTTAAGGTGTCGAGCCCTCATGCTCGACATCGCCTTCATCCGCCAGAACGCCGACACCGTCCGCGCTGCCATCAAGAACAAGCGCGTCGACGTCGATCTCGACGCGCTCCTCGCCGCCGACAAGGACCGCCGCGACGCGCTCCTCGAGATCGAGAAGAAGCGCGCGCGCAAGAACGAGATCGCGCAGCTCATTCCGAAGGCGACCAAGGAAGAGCGCCCGACGCTGATCGAGGAGGGCAAGGCCGTGAAGGTGGCCCTCGAGCAGCTCGAGCCTGCGATGACCGAGGCGCAGAAGCGCTTCGACGATCTCATGCTCCGCGTGCCGAGCATGCCGCGCCCCGAGGTCCCGATCGGCGTCGGCGAGGAAGACAACGTCGAGATCCGCAAGGTCGGCACGCCGCGCGCGTTCGACTTCAAGGCCAAGGACCACGTGGAGCTGATGACGCTCCATCGCATGGTCGACTGGGACGGACCGCGCAAGTACGCCGGCGGTCGCTCCTACGCGCTGATGGGCACGGGCGCGCTCCTCGAGCTCGCCGTCACGCGCCTGGCCGTCGACACGCTCGTCGAGCGCGGGCTCACGATGGTCATCCCGCCCGTGATGGTGAAGGAGCGCGCCATGACCGGCACCGGCTTCTTCCCGGGGGGCCGCGAGGAGGCCTACGCCATCACCGCCGACGAGCTCTTCCTCGTCGGCACGAGCGAGGTCCCGCTGGTCTCGCTGCACTGCGACGAGACGCTCGATCCCGCGCTGCTTCCCATCCGCTACGCGGGGATCTCCAACTGCTTCCGTCGTGAGGCGGGCGCCTACGGCAAGGACACCAAGGGCCTCTACCGCGTCCACCAGTTCACCAAGGTGGAACAAGTTGTATTCTGCATGCCTGACGAGGAAGTCGCTGAAAAAGAGCACTACCAGCTGCTCTCCAACGCCGAGGCGATCCTCGCCAAGCTCGAGATCCCGTACCGTGTCGCCATCGCGTGCACCGGAGAGATCGGGCTCGGCCAGACGCGCAAGCACGAGGTCGAGTCGTGGATGCCCGGCCGCAACGACGGGCTCGGCGCCTACAACGAGACGCACTCGTGCTCGACGCTCGGCGACTTCCAGGCCCGCCGCTCGAACATCCGCGTGCGCCTCGCTGACGGAACGCTCGCGTATCCCTACACGCTGAACAACACGGCGATCGCGAGCCCGCGCATCCTCATCCCGCTGCTCGAGAACCACCAGAACGCCGACGGCTCGATCACCCTGCCGAAGGCGCTCGTGCCGTACATGAACGGCGTCACCGTTCTGAAGCCCAAGACCTGACCGAGCAGCGCCGGGCACAGGCTCAGCGGCGGAACGGAAAGCCCTTCGCGCCGCTGGGGGGCTTCGCGCTCGCCGACGTCGAAGGCGCAGGCGTGACGGAGGGAGCCGCCGACGCGGCGACCAACGCCGAGGGCGCCACCATCTGACCGTTCTTGCCGCGGACCGCCTTGACGCGCGTGCCGTCGTGCTTCTGGACCTCGCTCGCGGGCTCTGCCGGCACGCCGGGCACGAGCGATTCGGCAGGATGGTGCAGCACCATGAAGAGCGTCACGGGCACGATCACCGAGATGACCGCGACGATGGCGACGAGCAGACCGTAGCGCGGGCCCTTGCCGAGATCGACGTCGTGCACGCTCGGCTGGACCTGGGACGGGAACAGCGCGACGTCGCCG
>JAYTZB010001491.1:0-1780 GCA_043742085.1 Polyangiaceae bacterium | reverse complement strand
AAGCAGCACACCGCGGACGGCGCGTGGGAGCTGCTCGAGCGCGAGGACTTCGATGTCGTGATCACCGACATCAACATGCGCGGCATGAACGGCGTGGAGCTCACCGAGCGCATCGCACAGAACCGTCACGACGTGCCGGTCATCGTCATCACCGCATTCGGCTCGATCGAGACGGCCACGGCGGTGCTCCGCGCCGGCGCCTACGACTTCATCACCAAGCCCTTCGAGATCGACCAGCTCGTGGTCGGCGTCGAGCGTGCCATCCAGAACCGGCGCCTTCGCGAGGAGGTCAAGCGACTCCGCGAGGAGGTGGCTCGCGCCAAGCCAACGTCCGAGCTCCTGGGCGAGAGCCCCGCCATGCGAAAGGTCCACGAGACCATCGCGCGCGTCGCCGACACCGACGCGACGGTCCTCGTGACCGGGGAGAGCGGCACCGGCAAGGAGCTCGTCGCACGCGCCCTGCACAAGCGCAGCAAGCGGAGCGAAGGACCGTTCATCGCCATCAATTGCGCAGCGATGCCCGAGGCGCTCCTGGAGAGCGAGCTCTTCGGCCATGGCAAGGGCGCCTTCACCGACGCGAAGACGGCGAAGAAGGGGCTCTTTCTCGAGGCGAGCAACGGCACCCTCTTCCTCGACGAGATCGGCGAGATGCCCGCGGGCATGCAGGCCAAGCTGCTGCGCGCGCTGGAGGAGCGGACCGTGCGCGCCGTGGGCGCGACGGTAGAGACCCCGTTCGACGCGAGGATCCTGGCGGCCACGAATCGAGATCTCGAATCGCTCGTGGAGAGCGGGCGCTTTCGGGAGGATCTCTACTACCGCATCAACGTCGTGCAGCTCGCGCTGCCGCCGCTGCGCGCCCGTGGAGGCGACGTCCTCGCGCTCGCGCAGCAGTTCATCACTCGCTACTCCGAGCCCATGGGCAAGAAGGTGCGCGGCTTCTCCAGCACGGTCGGTGAGCGGCTGCTCGCCTACGCGTGGCCGGGCAACGTGCGGGAGCTGCAGAACTGCATCGAGCGCGCACTGGCGCTCGCCCGATTCGAGGAGCTGACCGTCGAGGATCTTCCGCCGAAGGTCCGCGACTTCAAGCCGTCGTTCGTCGTCGTGGCCACCGAGGATCCCACCGACCTCGTCACGATGGAGGAAGTCGAGCGTCGCTACATCCAGCGCGTGATGGAAGCGGTCGGTCAGAACAAGACGCAGGCCGCGAAGCAGCTCGGCTTCGACCGCACCACGCTGTACCGCAAGCTCGAACGCTACAAGCTGGGCGGCGCGCCCGTCCCCGGCTCCAAGGATTGAGCTTCGTAGTTCGGATTCCCTGATTAGGAATCTGCGGCATCTCGAATCCCGACTACGTAGGTGTCGAGGCGGGCGACGGTGGGGGAGCAGGTGTCGCCGCTACAGCGCGGCGCGTGCCCCTCCTTGCCCGCCGTCGGACCACCAACGTGCGCCGAAGTACGTATATCGCGAATTAGCGGCCTTTTGTCATTGTCTCAGCTGCGTCTCGGATATACTGAGACGCGATTGTGACTCACACCGGCGGATCCATCGCCCACGAGCGGCTCTCGTCATGCGTCGCATGACGACGACGGCGAGCGCGTTACAGCCTGACACTCATTTTTAGTTGGAATTGGAATTTGGGTAATTCCGATATGCGTTCCACGTAAAAACGTTACGTGGCAAGGTTTCGCGCCTCTGACTCGATCTGGAACGGCGCCCTTCGCGCGGTCGTTCGTACGTCCGTAGCCGTCACCGGCGCGGCGCTCGTCCTCGCTGCCTTCGG
>JAYTZB010001490.1:0-3352 GCA_043742085.1 Polyangiaceae bacterium | reverse complement strand
GAGCTCGCAGCTAGAAGCGATGCTCGTCGCGTCCGTGCGCGTGTGCCGGCGGCGACGTTGCCTCGACGGTGCTGAAGGGCTCGAGGATGTGATAGTGGTGTCGCGCCCCACGCGGGACGACATAGCTGTCGCCCGGCGCGAGGAGGACGAGCTGTCCCTCGATGTGCAGCTCGGCTCGTCCGCGGAGGACGTAGCCGACGACCTCGTAGGTCCGGGTCGACGGCGGTTGCGTGCCGGGCCGCTCGGCCTCCCAGAGGCGCATCGAGACGCGCACGCCGGACGCGAGGTACTTCTCGCCCTCCGGTCCACGCGGAGAATGCTTCGAGTCGATCTTGGTGACGGTCGTGTCGGGTTCCATGGCGACCCTCCGAAGTCGCTTCGACGTGCAGGAACCGAGCCCTGGCATGCTGACTGCAGACTCGGAGGGCGTCTCGGGGAGGTGCCTCATGCGCTGCAGCGAAGTCATGAACAAGGTCGAGTGTTGCTTCGTCGACGACTCGGTGGCGCACGTCGCCGGCCGCATGCGTGCGCGCCACGTCGGGTTCCTGCCGGTCTGCAACGATCACGGTCAGGTCATCGGCACCATCACGGATCGCGACCTCACGGTTCGCATCCTCGCGGACCGCCTCTCGACCGAGACCCCGGTGCAAGCGGTGATGTCGAAGGGCCCCATCACCTGTCGGCCCGAGGATTCGCTCGAGGACGTCGAGCGGATGATGGAGCGCTACTACAAGTGGCGCATCGTCGTCGTCGATGGGCATCGCCGACCCATCGGCATCGTCAGCGTCTCCGACGTTGCAGACAGCGAGCAGTACGGACGCACCGGCAAGCTGCTCCGCGAGATCTCGAGCCGCGACGTACGCGTGTTCTGACGGCGCTCACGTCACGAGCCGAGGCCGAGAAGACGTCGCACCACCGCCATGAAGCGTTGCCACGGGAGCGGCTCGAGCACGCCGGGCCCTACGCTCGTGGACGGTGGCGCTGCCTCCTCGTCGGCGGGAAGCGTGGCCAGCAACGCCGCGCTCGCGCGCGGAACGAAGACGCCTGCGCAGTCCTCGCAACGAAGGAGATCCGCTCCGGTGGTCTGGCTCACCGAGGTGCGCGGTCCGTCCGAGGCTCCGCCGACGTCGACCTTCACGACGTAGCGCTCGATGGTGAGCTGTCGCGTGCAGCGCGGACACGCGCCGGTCGCGACCACCTCGTTGCGAAGGCCGCTCGAGGGAGCGCTCGTTCGAGAGATGCGTCGCTCCTCGGTGGCGAGCACCGCGGTGGCGACGCGCTTCACCTCGCCGTCGAACCAGTCGACCCACATGCCGCCGCACGACGCGCAGACGTCGACCTCGGCATCGGCGAGGTTCTCGATGGACATGGGCTCGGCGCAGCCCGGGCACCGGACGGCGGCGCCGCGATAGCCCGACGAGCCGTGCGAGCCTCCGAGGGAGTCCACGACCGCCGCGCGCTCAGTGCTGCGAGTGCTCGCGCGAGAGGCCGGGATGCGTGGGGTCGCCGGGCTCGTGACGCGGGTTGCTCGTCTCGCGGCCGCCGTCGCGCGCCGTCATGCCGAGGAGCAGGTCCTTCGAGTAGATGAACTGGTCACGCGAGTCGTACGGGACGGCGTGGATGCCGGTGTCCATGCGGATGGCGTCGCACGGGCACGCCTCGACGCAGAACCCGCAGAAGATGCAGCGGAGCTCGTCGATGACGAACTTGACCGGGTAGCGCTCGTAGCCGCGGCGCTTGTCGCCCTCGGGATATTCGCCGGCCTCGATGTAGATGCACTGTGCAGGGCATGCCGTCGAGCAGCAGAGACACGCGACGCAGCGCACGCTCTTGTCGTCGCGCGTGGTGAGGCGGTGCACGCCGCGGAAGCGCTCGGGGTACGGGCGCTTCTGCTCCGGGTAGCTGATGGTGGTGATGCCCTCGGCATACCGGTCCGTGACCGGATCGGGCCGGGTGCCCCGGATCATGTCGCGCGTGTTCTTGAAGAAGTGGCTCATCGTGGCGCTGATGCCGTTGATGATCTCGGGCAGGTACGACTGCACGGCCGCCGTCTTCTCGACGTACGGCAGCGCCGTCGCGTTCAGCGGAGCAGCAGGCTTCTTCGGGAATGCGCGAACGCGGGCAGCAGCCATGATGGCGGCACTCTACTCGAACGCACCCCACAAAAGAAGAGCGGCGAAACGGGCTCGTAGGCCCATTTCGCCGCTGATCCCCGCTGTTTATGCGGGTAGCGCGTCCCTTTCGGGCACGCTCGGAGCCCGGCTCAGACCGCCTGGGACTTCGACCCGCTGAGGCCGTTGCTCAGGCCGTTCTTGGCGGTGTCCGGCGTCTTGTCCTTGCTCTCGGACTTGTCGCCCTTGTCGCCCTTGTCGCCGGCGGTGAGCTGGCCCACGGCCTCTTCGGCCTTGTGGATGGCCTGACCGGCCATGTCCTCGGCCTGGTGGAGGAGGCGCTCCTTGGTGTCGCCCATCCACTCATCCTCGACGCGCGTATGCGGCAGCGAGAGCCCGATGGCCGCGCCGATCGCGATGGCGACCGCTCCGAGCGCGAGCGGGTTCTCCCGCAGCGTGCTCTCGATGCCGCGCTCGGCGCGCATGATCTGGCGGCCCGCGCCGCGCACCACGCGCTGTCCACGGACGCGCGCGTCGCCGGCGAAGTGCATCGCCGCGTCACGTGCGCCGCCGGCCATGCCAGCGACGCGGTGCCCCGCGTCCTGAGCGAGGTGGCTCACGGTGTCGGTCGCGTCGTGCGCGACGCCCTGGGCGCCCTCGACCAGGTGGCTCGCGCCTTCCTGGACGCGATGACCGAGGTTGGACACGCCGTCACCTGCCGCGTGCATGGCGTTGCCGACGGCCTTCTGGCCCTGGCGCAGCACGCGACGGGGTCCCTCGGCGAAGTCGCTGCTGCCGCCCTCGTCACGTCCCTCCGCATAGCCATAGCCCGGGCCGTGGCCGTACTGCTGGCCTGCGTTCATACGGTAGCGGCGCATCGTGCGCTCCGCCGAGCCGGTGCGCGGGCCGCGCGAAGCGCCGAAGATCAGCCAGCCGAGGCCGAGCCCGATCATCGCCGCCGGGATGGGGTTTGCCTTGATGGTGTCGAGGACCGAGGTCCCCGCATCCGTGACCGACTCGCGTGCATCGTGAACCATGTGCTCTACCCTTCCAACGGTTGCTTCGCGGACCGCGGCCCGCGCGTGAGTGATTTCATCAGAGACCATGTGACGGGCGCCGCGGATCTCGCGACCCAGGTCGTCCTTCAGGTGGTCCTTTGCTTCGTGGTATCCGCCGAGGACGGACTCCTTCAGCTCCGCCACCTTGTGCTCGACGTCGGCGGTGATGCCGGCCGTGACACT
>JAYTZB010001489.1:0-2066 GCA_043742085.1 Polyangiaceae bacterium | reverse complement strand
CGCGGCGGCGCGCATACCGCACCGAGCAACGCCGCCTTCGACGAGAGCCTCCGCGCACGCGATCCCGCGTGGGGAATCCGCGACCTCGAGGCTGTCGTCGAAGAAGCCGCGACACGCGGATTCACGCTCGAAGACGTGGTCGAGATGCCCGCCAACAACCTCTCCGTCGTGCTGCGCACCCTCCCCTCGTGAGCTATGCTTCCGCGATGAGCATCGCTGTCGTCATCGCCGCCATCGCGCTCGCTGCCTTCCTCTTCATGCGTGCGCGCAAGAAGACCAGCGGCGCTGAAGTGGCCCGTGAATCGACGCCCGCGCTCGACGCCTGGATCGCCGACGCCCTCGAGGTCGAGCTCGCCGAGGGCGCGCTCGGGCTGCGCTCGTCGACGCCCGAGGAGCGACGAAAGCTCGCCAGGTCGCTGCGCGGCGAGCCCGACCCCGACGTGGTCTCGCGCGTCGAGGACAAGGTGAAGGCCGTCGAGCTCGAGTTCGTGAAGTACGCTCACGACACCGAGGCCGAGGTCACGCTCCGCGTTCGCTACGAGGACGGGAACGCCGGGACTGCCTCGAAGCGCCTCGCATGGACCGACGTGCCGGAGGCCATTCGCAGCGACTTCGATCGCCGCGGCGGAACGCGTGTATTCCGCACGTGGGTCTTCCCGTGGGCGCGCATGCACGCGCTCTGATCGGACCGGCGTGCCCGATCCGATCGCCCTCGCCGTTCCGTTCTTCTTCGTCCTGATCGGCCTCGAGCTGCTCTGGGCGAGGCGGCGCGGCGTCAGCGTCTATCGTTTCACCGACACGCTCACGGATCTGAGCTGCGGGATCACCTCCCAGGTCGTCCTCATCTTCTGGGCGGCCTTGCAGCTCGCCATCTACGACAGCGTCTACCGCCACGCCCATCTCCTGACGCTCACGCCTTCGTGGGGCCGGCCCTGGCTACCGTGGGTGGTCGCGTTCATCGGCGTCGACCTCCTCTACTACTGGTGGCACCGCCTCAGCCACGAGGTGAACGTCCTCTGGGCCGCGCACGTCGTGCATCACCAGAGCGAGGACTACAACCTCGCGGTCGCGCTGCGCCAGGCGGTCCTCACCAGCTGGACCGCCCTCCCCTTCTATCTGCCGCTCGCGCTCCTCGGCGTCCCCACCGTGGTCTTCGCCGTCACCCACGCGCTCTCCACGCTCTACCAGTTCTGGATCCACACGCAGCTCGTCGGAAAGATCCGCGGCCCGGTCGACTGGATCATGAACCTCCCGAGCCACCATCGCGTGCATCACGCGATCAACCCGCAGTACCTCGACAAGAACTACGGCGCGACGCTCGTGGTGTGGGATCGCCTCTTCGGCACGTACGCAGAGGAGATCGAGGAGCCCGTCTACGGCATCACCAAGCCGCTCGCGAGCTTCGATCCCCTGTGGGCGCAGGTCCACTACTGGCTCGAGATGGGCAGCATGATGCGCGCGGCGAAGGGCCCGTTCGAAAAGCTCCGCGTGTGGTTCGCGTCGCCCGCATGGAAGCCCGCGGGCTACGTGGTCGAGACGCCGCCCATCGCGAACCGCACCAAGTACGATCGTCCCGTCTCGCGCAAGCTCGCCACCTACGTCGCCCTGCAATACGTCGGCGTCGTCGGCGCGACGTTCGCGCTGCTCACGTGGCACCACGGGCTGCCGCGCACCGTGGTGATCGTGGGCGTGGCCGCGGTCCTGGGTGCGCTCGTCGCCATCGGTGCGCTCCTCGAAGGGCGGCCGTGGGCGTTGCGTGCCGAGCTGGGACGCCTCGCGCTGGGCGGGCTCGCGCTCGCGCTCGTCTTCTCGTCCGGGGCGTGCCGTCGTGATCGGCACAGCGTCACGACGCACGCGCTCGAGGGCGAGAGCAGCATCTTGCCCGCGCGTCCCGCCGCTCCCGATGCCGCGTCGCTGACCCGAAGCTCGATGCAGGTCCTCGATGTCGACGGTCGCAGCCGCCGCTATCTCCTCGTCGAGCCCCGCCGACTCGAGCCGTCCAAGCGCTACCCCGTCATCCTCGTCCTCCACGGCGACGGCGGCGAGGCCGAGGGCTTCCACGGCGG
>JAYTZB010001488.1:0-4259 GCA_043742085.1 Polyangiaceae bacterium | reverse complement strand
GCTCGGCTGGTGGAGGCGCGTTCGGGCGCTGACGCCGTCGCGCTCGTCGGCAAGGAGCCGTTCGCCGTGGTGCTGATGGACGTCCAGATGCCGGAGATGGACGGCTTCGAGGCGGCGACGAAGATCCGGGCCCTCGAGAACGGGCGCGAGGTCCCGATCATCTTCCTCACCGCCATCCATCGCGACGAGTCGTTCGTGAAGCAGGGCTACGCGACGGGCGCGGCCGACTACATCACGAAGCCCTTCGACGCCGACATCGTGCGCGCGCGCGTGAAGGCGTTCGTCGACCTTTTCGAACAGCGCGAGAACATCCGTCGCGCACAGGTGGGGCTGCGCACGCGCGAGCGCGACGAGGCGGTCCGCCGCCTCATCGCCTTCGAGCGCATCGCGACGTCGGCGCTGAAGACGACCGACCTCGGCGTCTTCCTGAAGGAGCTCCTCGACATCTTCATGGGCGCGGCGGACGACGCCGATGCGGCGTGCATACTGCTGCGCGACGGTGAAGAGCTCCACGTGCATGCTTGCGTCGGCCTGAACGAGGAGGTCGACGAGCGCCTCTCGATGAAGGTCGGCGAAGGCTTCGCCGGGCGCATCGCGGCCGAGCGGTGCCCGATGGAGCTCGCGGACGCCTCCGCCTCCGCCCTCGTCCAGAGCGCATGGCTGCGGTCGCGCGGTACGAAGGGCATCTACGGCGTGCCGCTCCTCCACGAGGGAGAGGTGGTGGGCGTCGCGTACGTTGCCTCGAAGAAGGCGGCGACGTTCTCGGACGTCGAGAAGCGTCTCCTCGGCGCCATCGTCGATCGCGCCGCGTGGGCGGTGTCGACGCAGATGAAGCGCACGCGGCTCCACGAGGTGCTGATGGCGGCGCCGGCGATGATCAGCATCGTGCGCGTCCCATCGATGACCATCGAGCTCGCGAATCCCGGCTTTCGCAGGCTGTTTCGCGGTCGTGATCTCGTCGGACGGCACGTCTCGGAGACCGGCCTCGACGACGCAGCGATCGCCATCCTGCAACGTGCGTACGAGCGCGGCGAGACCATCGCCTACGACGAGCTGATCGTGCGCGGTGACTTTGCGGCGAACGGTACGCACGAGGAGCGTGTGTTCAACTTCACCGCTCAGCCGCTGCGCAACCCGGCGGGCACGGTCGACAGCGTGCTCACGTTCGCGTTCGACGTGACCGCCCACGTCGAGGCCCGTCGTGCCATCGAGGCGCACGAGGCGGAGCGCTCGGAGATGCTTGCGCGCGAGACCGAGGCTCGTGCTGCCGCGGAGGTCGCAAGCCAGGCGAAGGACGCGTTCCTCGCGACCGTGTCGCACGAGCTCCGTACGCCGCTCAACGCCATCCTCGGCTGGACCGTGACCGCGCGCGCGAAGGCGCCGCCGGAGCTGGAGCGCGCGCTCGGCATCGTGGAGCGCAACGCTCGCGCGCAGGCCCGCATCATCGAGGACGTCCTCGACATCTCTCGCATCGTCAGCGGCAAGCTGCGCCTGGACATCCAGTCCGTCGACATCGCCGAGATCGTCCAGTCCGTCATCGACACGGTGCGCCCCGCGGCGGACGCAAGGGACATCGTCATCGACGTCGCAAGCACCACGACCGACCGCGTGCCGGCCGACGCCGATCGCATCCAGCAGGTGATCTGGAACCTGCTCTCGAACGCCATCAAGTTCACGCCCAAGGGTGGCCGCGTGGGCGTCACGGTCAGCGCTTCGGACGAGGACACGATCCTGCGCATCACCGACAGCGGCGAGGGCATCGAGCCCTCGTTTCTGCCGCACATGTTCGAGCCGTTCCGCCAGGCGGACGCATCGACGACGCGCCGTCACTCCGGCCTCGGCCTCGGTCTCGCCATCGTCAAGCAGCTCGTCTACGCGCACGGCGGCACCATCCGTGCGCTCAGCGATGGCGTCGGCCGCGGCGCGACCTTCGAGGTGACCCTGCCGTTCAAGCCGGCGTCGCGCCCGCCTGATTTGGTGAGCCGCGCGCCGTCCGAGCCCCCCGCGCGTCCCGACGGCGAGACGCTCCGCCTCGACGGTCTCAAGGTCCTCGTCGTGGACGACGAAGAGGACGCACGGCTGCTCCTCAAGGACGTGCTGAGCGAACGCGGCGCTTCGGTCGCCGAAGCATCGTCGGCGCACGCTGGATTCTCCGAGCTCGAGCGCTTCCGGCCCGACGTGATCGTGAGCGACATCGCCATGCCCGGCGGCGACGGATATGGCCTGATTCGCGCGGTCCGGAAGCTGACCGCGGAGCGGGGAGGCCGCACTCCGGCCATCGCGCTCACCGCGCATGCGCGTGAATCGGACGGCGAACGCGCCTTTGCCGCGGGGTTCCAGCGCTACGCCTCGAAGCCCGTCGACCTGGACCGGCTGATCTCGATGGTCGCAAACCTGGGCGGGATCAGCTTCGGCGAAGAAGCGACGACGTCGTCGGGCCGCTGAGCTCGAACCGAGTTTGCGCGGCCGAGCCCTAGGCGGGTACGCTGGGCGTGCCCTTTGCGAGACCCGTCCTTCTATGTCTCGAGCCTCCTCGAGCTCGCGGATGCGAGCCCGAACGACCGCCGCGGTCTGTGGCGCCAGGCCATGGCGGCGCTGTCGCGTGCGCCGACGGAGGGCGGACCTGGTCCCCTCGAAGGTCTCCATCCCGACGTGCTCCTCAAGGGAGTGCAGGCGGCGCTAGCGAACGGGCTCGTCGACGATCTCGATTGGCTCTCGCCGCAGGCAGCGGGCATCGCGCTCTACTCCCTCGCAGCCGCGCTGCCGGTCGGGACCGAGCAGCGCGAGCTGGGTCGGCGCGTCCTCGCGCGCATGCTCGCGGGGAACGCCGAGACCTTCACCGCGATGGTCACCATCATGGCGCAGACGGCGGGCAAGGGCCTCTCGTCGCCTTCCATACGCTCGCGCGTGGGGCTGATCACCGAGCTGCCGATCGCGCACGGGATCGCGGACGGTCCGCTGGCGCTGGCGCTGGTCAGCCGTCGCGAATATGCCCGCGAGTGGGTAGCGGCGCCCTCGACGCGGTCGTTGCCGGCGCGCCGTCTCGCCGCGAAGATCCTCGAGCGTGCGGCGCGCGAGGCGGCTCGGCGCGCGCAGATGGGCGACACGCACGCGCTGCGCGTCTTCGTCGGCGACACGGTACGTGTAGCTTACAACCGTCTCCTTGCCGACCGCGAGTCGCTCGTCTGGCGCTACGTGGCCGTGGCGCGAGGCCTGTGCGCCGCCTGGGTGCCGGAGCTGCGCGCGCAGATCCAGGAGAGCCTCAAGGAGGGCCTGAGCCCCACCGAGTGGCGCAGAGCAGCGGCGTCGCTCGCCGCGTACGGCGCGGTGAAGCCCGACGAGGCGGTGAAGATCACGCTCGCTCTCGTGAAGCGCGGGTTCTTCACGTGGGAGGATCCGGCGAGCGCCGCCTCTTTCATCTGGGGCATCGCGCGCACCATCGAGGCGGAGCCGGAGGCGGCGACCAAGATGCTCGACGCGGTGCTCGGTGTCGCTTCGCCGGAGGTGGCCGAGGCGGTCTGCGAGCTGCGCTTCGAGTACGGCGCGTCCAAGATCGTCGATCGTGCGTCGAAGCGCGCGCTGGAGCTGCTGAAGGGCGACAAGGTCAAGCCAGGCGGCGAGGACGACGGCGCAGACGCGCTCTTCCACGAGATCACCATCGACCTCGAGAATCGACCGCGCGGCGAGCAGCCCATCCGGTTCCAGATCAGCAACGCGCTCGACGCGTTCGTCGAGGACGGCGCGCTTGCGGCGTACACGCATGCGCGAGGAACGATGGCCTCGGCGAAGTCCGCGATGGACATCCTGGAGGCGGTCGCCAAGGACGACGACGCGGAGGGCGGGACGGGATCGGTGGCGCGGCGGACGTCGATGGCGGTGCTGCGCGATCTCGATGCGGCGCTGCTCGAGCGCCACGTGGTCTCCGATCTCCTGAAGCTCGGCGGCTCCGGCGAGCAGGTTCGCGCCGTCGAGGACGGGCTCGACGCGATCCGCGAGCGTCTCGCCGAATGGATCGTGCTGTGCGAAGGCCCGGCGGAGATCGTCGCTTCACGAGGGCAGCCGAGCCACGCGACGCTGCGCCTGCGGCGCCTCCGTGCGCTGCTCCATCTCGTCGACGGCGACCTCGGCGAGGGTGCCGAGGCGCTCGGACGAGGCGCTCGGCCCAACGATCAGGAGGGCGCGGACGTCCAGCGCGCCAAGCGCCTGCGCGCGCTCTGGCTTCGCACCGTCAAGGCGCTCCTCGAGCACTTCGATCACGA
>JAYTZB010001487.1:0-6443 GCA_043742085.1 Polyangiaceae bacterium | reverse complement strand
CCGAAGACCCCCGATGCCCCGGATTTGAGGTGGAAACCGAGCTCCTTGCACAGGCGCACGGTCGGCTTGTCGGCGGCGACGAAGACGCACGCGATCATGCGCTCGTCCTTCGCGCGCACCTGGACGAGGCTCCGCGCCAGGGGCGGGAGCGCGGCGGTGAGCGCGGCGACGGCGCGTTCGGCAGGGAGCGCGCTCAGCGTGTTTCGCTCGTGGAGGGACTTGCCGATCATGCGCGGTCCCAGGGATGCTATCTCGCAAGGCCCATGTCGGGCGACGAACGCGACAGCTCAGCCCTGAGCTTCCCTCCGCAGCTGCCGATCTCGGCGCGCGTCGCGGACATCGCCACCGCCATCGACGGCAACCAGGTGATCATCGTGGCGGGGGCGACCGGCTCCGGCAAGACCACGCAGCTCCCGAAGATCGCCCTCGCGATGGGTCGCGGGCTCGAGAAGATCATCGGCGTCACGCAGCCGCGGAGGATCGCCGCCACCAGCGTCGCCGCGCGCGTCGCCAGCGAGCTCGGCACTCCGCTCGGCACCGACGTCGGCTATCAGGTCCGCTTCGACGACCGCACGTCTCCTGCGACGTACGTGAAGTTCATGACCGACGGCATCCTGCTCGCCGAGATCCACGGCGACCGGCTGCTCCGTCGCTACGACACGCTGGTCATCGACGAGGCCCACGAGCGCACGCTCACCATCGATTTTCTCCTCGGCTGGCTGAAGCGCATCCTCCCCGAGCGCCCCGACCTCAAGGTGATCATCAGCTCCGCCACCATCGATACCGAGCGCTTCTCGGAGCTGTTCGGCGGCGCGCCCGTCATCCAGGTCGAGGGCCGCACGTATCCCGTCGACGTGCTCTACGAGCCGCCGCGGGACGACGCCGATCTCGCCGAGGCGGTGGCGGACGCCGTGGCCAACGTCACGTCGCTCGATCCACAGGGCGACATCCTCGTGTTCTTGCCGGGCGAGCGCGAGATCCGCGAGGCCGAGAACGAGCTCGTCTCGCGCGGCCTCCGCCACACCGTGATCCAGCCGCTCTACGCGCGCCTCGCTGCCTCCGATCAGGCCAAGGTGTTCGCGAGCATCCCGCAACGGCGCGTCATCCTCGCCACCAACGTCGCGGAGACGTCGGTCACAATCCCCGGGATCGTCTACGTGATCGACACCGGCATCGCGCGCCTCTCTCGCTACGACCCGCGCTCGGGCACCACGCGCCTCCAGATCGAGGCCGTCTCGCAGGCCAGCGCCGATCAGCGCAAGGGCCGCTGCGGACGCGTCCGCGACGGCATCTGCGTGCGTCTCTACGACGAGGAGAGCTTCGCCGCGCGCCCCGCGTTCACCGATCCCGAGATCAAGCGCACCGGTCTCGCCGCCGTCATCCTGCGCATGAAGTCGCTCGGGCTCGGCGACGTGGAGGACTTTCCCTTCCTCGATCCTCCGCAGTCGAAGGCCATCACGGAGGGCTACCGCGTCCTCGAGGAGCTGGGGGCGCTCGGCGAGCGCCGTGAGCTCACGCCGCTCGGCGAGCGCCTCGCGCGCTTTCCGGTCGACCCGCGCATCGCGCGCATGATCATGGCCGGCGCCGAGCTCGGTGTCTTGCGCGACATCCTCGTCATCGCCGCGGCCTTGAACATCCAGGACCCGCGCGAGCGCCCGCGCGAGCTCCAGCAAAAGGCCGACGATCTCCATCGCCGCTTCCGCGACGAGCGCTCCGACTTCGTGGGCCTGCTGCGCTTGTGGGATTTCGCCAAGGACGCGGAGCGGAAGGGCACGTCGAACCTGCGGCGCGTCTGCAAGGAGAGCTTCCTCTCGTTCCTGCGCATCCGCGAATGGGGCGAAGTGCACCGCCAGCTCGAGGAGATCGTGCGCGAGCTGAAGCTCGACAAGGTGGGCCCGGGCGGAAAGGGCGGTTCCGCGAAGAGCGGCGAAGATGCCTTGCACCGCGCGCTCCTTACAGGGCTCCTATCCAAAGTAGGGACCTGGAATGCCGAGAATCGTATCTATATCGGCGCCAAGCAGACGAGATTCAATATCCATCCTTCGTCGGCGCTCGCGCGAAAGCCGCCCGCGTGGATCATGGCCTTCGAGCTGGTGGAGACCACGCAGCTCTTCGCGCGCGTGGTGGCCAAGATCGAGCCGGAATGGCTCATGGAGGCCGCGCCTCACCTCCTCAAGCGAAGCTACTCCGAGCCGCACTGGTCGGAGCGATCGGCGCGCGCCTCCATCAAGGAGCACTCCACGCTCTTCGGGCTGACCATCGCCCGGGACAAGAGCGTCGACTACGCGAGCGTCGCGCCCGTCGAGGCGCGCCTCATGTTCCTCGATCACGCGCTGGTGCGCGGCGAGTACCAGACCCGCGGCACCTTCCACGCGAAGAACCGCGAGCTGCTCCTCGAGGTCTCCCGCCTGCGCGACAAGGCGCGCCGGAGCGACATGCTCGCCGATGACGACGCGCTGCTCGCGTTCTTCGACAAGCGCGTGGGCGCCGAGGTCGTCAACGGCAAGACGTTCGAGGCATGGCGCGAAGAGGCCGAAAAAATAGACCCCGGAGTGCTATCGCTGTCGGTGGCCGACGTGCTCACCGGGGATCGCGAGCTGTCCCCGGCCGACTATCCAGACGTCATCACGCTGCACGGCGCGAAGCTTCCGGTCACCTACCACTTCGATCCCTCCGCCGACGACGACGGCATCACGCTCACGGTCCCGCTCGTCCTTCTGCCGCAGCTCGATCCCGGCGAGCTCGACTGGACCATCCCGGGCTGGAACCAGGAGAAGATCGCGGCGCTCCTCTACGAGCTCCCGCGCAACCTGCGTCGCGAGGTCGGCGAGATCACGGAGGTGGCGCGCACGCTCGCGCCCGAGCTCACGCCGTTCGACGGCCCCATGATCCCGAAGCTCGCCCGCGCGCTACTGCAGCTGACGGGGGTGGATATCCCGCAGGAGGCGTTTCGGCCCGACGCGATAGGCTCTCATCTCCGGCTGACGTGCCGCGTCGTCGACGAGAATGGCAAGGTCGTGGCGCAGAGTCGGGATATCGACGACGTCCTGAAGCGCTTTGGCGCGCAGGCGCGGGCGGTATGGAAGAAGACCGCCGCCTCTCCGGCGTGGGAACGCACGGGGCTCACGAGCTGGGATTTCGGGGAGCTCCCGGCGTTCTTCGTGCGGCGGGTGGGCAATGCGGAGGTGCGCACGTATCCCGCCGTCGTCGATCGCGGGGCGTCGGTCGATCTCGCGCTCCAGGAGTCGGCGGCCGCCGCCGAGACCGCGTCGCGCGCCGGCGTGCGGCGGCTGCTGATGCTGTCGGCGCGAGCGGCGGTGTCGTCGGTGGCGCCGCGCATCCCCGCGGCCTTCGCGCGACCCGGTGGCGCCATGGCTTCACGCACCGACAACGAGGCGTTCCGCGCAATGGTGCTGGGGCGCATCGTCGATGCCGCGTTCGGTCTCGCCGAAGATCGAGAGCTGCCGCGCACGAAGGCGGCGTTCGACCAGCTCGCAGCGGCAGGCGCACCGCGCATCGCGCAGGCCTTCCGGCTCTTCACGGATGCCATCACGCCCGTCGCGAAGGAGCTCGACAAGACGCTCGTGGCCCTGCGCACCGCCTCGAAGCATCCGAGCGGGCGTGGCGCGCTCATGGACATCCAGGCCCAGCTCGAAGGCCTATTTCCGGTCGATCTGATGACGTGGGTGCCGCTCGCCACGCTCGAGCAGTACCCGCGCTATCTCCGCGCGGCGCAGGCTCGGCTCGCGCGCGCCGTCACCGATCCGCGGAAGGACATCGACAAGCTCGCGCCGTTCACCACGCTCTGGACCGCGTTCGTCGCCAAGCGTGGCGCGGCGCGCGATGCGGTCGCCGCCGCGGAGCTGCGGTGGGCGTTCGAGGAGCTGCGCGTGGCCATCTTCGCGCCCGAGCTGAAGACGCCGGTGCCGGTGTCGCTCGCGAAAGTGAGCGCGGCGCTCGCTGCGCTGCGCTGAAGCTTCACTGGGCCGGGGCCGCGGCCTTCTTCTTCTTCGCAGCCTTCTTCTTCGGCTTCTTCACGGGCGTCGTCGCCGCCGTGTCCTCGCTGCTCGGCGCGGCGGTGCTCGCGGTGCGGTCCGTGCCGTACATCGCGCCCGGTGAGTTGTCGGACGCGGCCGGCTTGTCGGCGGCGGGAGCCGGATCGGCGGCGGCCTTCGCTTCGGCCGCAGCGCCCTTCTTGCCGGGCTTGCCCTTGGGCTTCTTGCCGGGCTTCGGATCGGCCTTCGTGTCGGCCTCTGCCGTGGCCTTGGGCTTGTCGTCGGTCGCCGCCGCGGGGGACGGCGCGTCGCCGGCTGCGTAGGTGCCCTTGTAGCCGGCCCACGGATCCGCCTCCGCGACCTTCGCTTCTTTCTGTTTGCCACCGCAGCCCATGGAGCCGAGCGAAGCGAACACGACGAGCGACGCGAGGAGGGCGACGGTGTACGAACCGATACGCATCGTTAGTCGAAGATCTACCACTGCCTCGGCCGTTGCGCCGGTGTGGAATGATGTCGTCAGATTTCGAGATAGGTGGATCGTGCAAGCCTCAGCGGAACCTTCGCGCAAATGAAGTCTCTCACCGAGCTCGCGGAGCCTCTCTCAAGGGATGGGTTTGCGTTCATCCATGCGCCCGCGATGCGCGCCGTGCTCGAGGCCGCCGGGCTCGGTGACTGGGACGGGCTCGCGGCGACGTGGAACGATCTCGGCGTCGACACCTTCATGGC
Organism: Polyangiaceae bacterium; assembly: GCA_043742085.1. Classification (GTDB taxonomy): domain Bacteria; phylum Myxococcota_A; class Polyangia; order Polyangiales; family Polyangiaceae; genus Labilithrix. The sequence goes on along the minus strand of JAYTZB010001487.1, from coordinate 1,722 downwards.
CGACGGCGGCCGCTATCGGCGGCGACGCTTTGCGGCGTTCGCCGCGTCGGCGGCCGGCATCGAGCGGAAGCCGCACCAGCCGCACTACCAGAGCCGTGACTACAACGCGCTCAACGGTGGCGTGGCGCGCTGGTTCTCGCCGGTGACCGACGCCGCGGCCGCGCATCCCGCGATGCGCGCCATCCTGGGCACGTGCCACCGGCTCTTCGACCAGCTCACGCCCGAGGCCACGCGCCCTCGCGAATGGCATGTCGAAATGCATCAATTTCGCATCGAGACGGGCGCCGAGCAGGGCCTGCCGACGCCGGAGGGGATGCATCGCGACGGCGTCGACTGGGTGCTCGTGATGCTGGTGCAACGCGTGAACATCGCGAGCGGCGTCACGATGATGGAGGACGTCGCGCACCGGCCGCTCGGCAGCTTCACGCTCACCGAGCCGATGGATACGGCGCTCGTCGACGACGATCGCGTCTTCCACGGCGTGACGGCGCTCAGCCGCCTCGACCCGGCGCTTCCCGCCCATCGCGACGTTCTCGTCGTGACGTTCCGGCGCGCGTGACATGGACGGCGACGAGCTCGCGTGGATCGCAGAGGCCACCGGGGCCACCAGCGCGCGCCGCGCCGAGCGCATCCAGTCGCTGTGGAGCGGCTACGGCGAGATCGTCCGCGTTCGTCTGACGGGAGCGCGCGGGAGCACCGAGCACGACGACCGCACGGTGATCGTGAAGTCGGTGAAGCCGCCAGCGCGCATGCGTAGCAGGAGCGCCACCAGGGCCGACGACGCATCGCACGCGCGGAAGTGCCGGTCGTACGACGTCGAGCTGGCGTGGTACCGGACCCTCGCGTCGCGCTGTGACGACGCGTGTCGCGTGCCGCGCTTCATGGGCGGTCGCAGCGGAGGAGGGGAGTGGCTCTTCGTGCTCGAGGATCTCGACGCCGAGGGCTTCGCGGAGCGCCGCCGTCGCGCGACGCCGGCCGAGCTGAACGTGTGCCTCGCGTGGCTTGCTTCCTTTCACGCGCAGTTCCTCGGCGTCGCGCCCGAGGGCCTCTGGAAGACCGGCACGTACTGGCATCTCGCGACGCGCACCGACGAGCTCGCCGCCATCGACGATGCCGAGCTGCGCGCCGCGGCGCCGCTCCTCGATCGCCAGCTACGCGGAGCGACGTTCCAGACCCTCGTCCACGGCGACGCCAAGCTCGCGAACTTCTGCTTCGCAAACGGCGCTCGTGCGGTGGCGGCGGTCGACTTCCAATACGTGGGCGGCGGCTGCGGCATGAAGGACGTCGCCTATCTCCTCCACGGTGAGCCAGCTTCACTCGCCGTCGAGCAACGTCATCTCGATGCGTATTTCAATGCACTTCGTGAGCACGTGACGAGGCTGCACCCGGCGGTCGACGTCGCGGCGCTCGAGTCGGAGTGGCGTGCGCTCTATCCGATCTCGGGCGCCGACTTCCGTCGCTTCCTCGCCGGCTGGCGCGGATGAGCGAGCTTCAGGCGAAGCGCACGGCGTAGATCTGCGGGAGGTGCGAGGAGAGGCATGTCCAGGCGTCGCCTCCGTCCTCGCTGACCCAGAGCGAGCCGGTGCTGCTGCCGAACGCGAGACGCTTGCCCGTCTCGTCCACGTCGAGCGCGTGGCGGAACGCGATGTCGTACGCGGGCGGCGGAGGAAGGCCGCGATCGAGCACCTCCCACGTCTTGCCGGCGTCGCGTGTTCGCGAGAC
>JAYTZB010001486.1:0-3640 GCA_043742085.1 Polyangiaceae bacterium | reverse complement strand
GCGCTCACCGGCCGCGTCGACGGCGCGACCATCAGCCTCCAGGGAACACGCGCCGCGCACCGCTACGAGGGCGTCGACCCCGTCACCGGCAACCGCGAGCTCGCTCGCCTCTCCGGAACCGCGCGCGGCTTCGTCACCACCAACGAAGGGATCCGCACCGCCTCGTGGATCGAGAACGGCGCCGCGTACAGCGTCGACGTCGAGTGCAGCGACGCTGCCGACTCTCGCTGCCACGGCGACGGTTTCCTCCTCTCGGTCATCGCGCAGCTCTCCTACGTCGGAGGGTCGGGTCGATGAGCTCACTTCGCACGGCCCTCGTCACGGGCGCGCTCGCACTGGCTTCGCTCGCCACGACGCACGTCGCCCGCGCCGCGGATCCGTTCAGCTACGACCCGCCCGGCAAGCTGGTGAACGGCTCCGGCAAGGGCCGCGTCGACATGAACGTCTACGCGCCCGGCATCCGCTTCCCCATCGAGAGCGGCCCCGCCTTCGCCAACTCCCAGGTCTGGGGTCACGGCGGCAACTCGGGCACCGGCTCGCAGTGCGACGTCGAGAATTTCTCGTATCCCTGGCACGACAACTACTGCGAGACCCGCGACTGGTCGATGCCGCTCTGCCCGTCGGGCGCGGGCCATCAGGGCCAGGACATCCGCGCCGCCTCCTGCAAGCCGGGCGTCCACACCACCGTCGCCGTGGTCGATGGAACGATCACCAGCGTCGGCAGCTACTCGGTCTACCTCACCGCCGCGGACGGCACTCGCTACGACTACCTCCACGAGTCGAACGTGCTCGTGAAGGAGGGCCAGAAGGTCAAGCGCGGCGATCCCATCGGCAAGGTGTCGAACCAGTTCGGCGGCTCACAGACCACCGTTCACCTGCACTTCAACATCCACCAGAACGTGGCCGGCGTCGGGGCCGTCTACGTGCCGCCGTACCTCTCCATCGTGAGCGCCTACGAGACGCTGCAAGGCATCGGCGTGATGGATGCCGGCGTGCCCGAAGCAGCGCCGCCGCCGCCGATGGAGACGCCCACCGTGCAGGAGGCACCGGTGACCACCACCGATGCGACCGAGCCGGCCCCCGCGCCTGCCGACGCTTCTTCCGGCGGATGCACGCTCGCGCTCGTCGGACGCGACGACAGCACCACGTGGTTCGGCGTCGCGCTCGCGATGACCGCGCTCGGTCTGGTCGCCCTGCGCCGCCGGCGCTGAGAGGCACGTGGACGCGAGGCGGTTCGGGCCGCTCGAACGCCGCGTGCCGGTGGTGGGACTCGGCACGTGGAAGATGGAATCGGACGATCGCGAATCGTCGATCGTCACCATCCGACGCGCGATCGAGCTCGGTCTCGTGCACATCGATACAGCGGAGATCTACGGGAAGGGCGCGGTCGAGGACCTCGTCGGCGAGGCCATCGCCGGCTACCGGGGCGACGTCTTCCTCGCCTCCAAGATCCATCCCGACCACGCCACCTACGCCGGCACGCTGCTCTCGTGCGAGAAGAGCCTGCGCCGTCTTCGCACCGACCGTCTCGATCTCTACCTCCTGCACTGGCCCGGCGCGCAGCCGCTCGAAGAGACGTTCCGCGCGTTCGAGGAGCTGAAGAAGGAGGGAAAGATCCTCGCGTGGGGCGTCTCGAACTTCGACGTCGCCGACATCGAGCGCGCCATCGAGATCGCCGGCGAGGGCGTCATCGCGTGCAACCAGGTGCTCTACCACCTCGGCGAGCGCGACGCGGAGCACGTGCTCCAGCCGGTCTGCGAGCGACACGGCATCGCGTTCGTCGCCTACAGCCCGCTCGGCTCGGGTCAATTCCCTACGCGTGGCAGCTGGCGGGGCGATGTGCTGGCCGGCATCGCCTCCGCCCACGGAGCCACGTCACGCGCGGTTGCGCTCGCGTTCCTGGCGCGACGGCCTGGGGCCTTCGTGATCCCCAAGACTTCCCGCGTCGATCACGTCGACGAGCTCGCGCGCGGTGGTGAATTCGTCCTCACGCGCTCGGAGATCGACACCCTCGAGGCGGCGTTTCCGCTCGAGCCGCCAAAGTCGAAGATGCCCTCGCTCTGACGGCGTCGTCCTTCAGCGAACGCAGACCGCGAGACCGGGGCGGCGCGACGAAGGAACCGTGTAGCGCGCCGCGATCGAGCCCTGCACCATGCCGCAACCGGCCTCGTGGAGCGCCTCGCACTCCTCCGCGGTGGAGACGCCTTCGGCAATCGCAACCGCATCGAGCGAGCGACACATCGACACGAGCGCGCTCACGAGGCGGCGGCGCGCGACCGACGTATCGAGGCCACGCACGAGGCGCGCATCGATCTTCACGAACTCCGGTGAGAGGTCGGCGATCTGCTCGAGGCAGGCCTGCCCCACGTCGAGGTCGGCGATCGCGAGACGGAAGCCGACGAAGCGGAGCACGCTGGCGCGCGCGCTCAGGTCGTTGATCGCGAGGCCGCTCGAGCGGACCTGGAGGACGACGCGCTCGGCGATGCGGGCGAGCGGAGGCTCCGGCGAGTAGAGATCGCCATCGCGGAGGTCGGACGGGTGGACGTCGACGAAGAGCAGCGCGTCGGGCGGGCAGCTTGCGAACGCACGCACCGCGAGGTCGCGAACGCGACGGCGCAGCTGCTCGAGGACATCGAGCGTCTCGGCGGCCGCGACCAGCGTTGCCTCCGTGGCGAGCGTCTCCTCGGCGGAGAACATGCGCGCCGCGTAGCCGACCAGCTTCTTGCTCTTCCCGTCGATGATCGGCTCGAGCTCGACAGCCAGGCTCCCCATCGCACGCTCGTAGGTCGTGCCGAGCGCCGGGCTCGTGCTGCTCGCGGCAGGCGTGGACGCGACGCTCTCGGGCGAGGGCGACACCGCGGGGAACGCCGCGATGGTCTCGGCGATCACGAGCGCTGCCTTGGCTTCGCGCTCGGCAGCGAGCGACGGCGCCGGCATCGTCGGCGTGCCGGCGATCATTGCAGCGAACGTCCCCGACGGCGGGCGCACGGTCTCGGCGGTGGCGGTCGCGATCTGCGCGTTCTCGAGCGCGATGGCCTCGCGGCGGAGCAGCGCCGCGCGGCGGGCATCGGTCGCGCGACCGAGGACGCGAACGAGCTGCTCGCGCGGCGTCGGCTTCACGAGGTACTCGAGGACACCGAGGCTACAGGCCTCGATCGCCGTAGCAACCGTGGGGTTGCCGGTCATGAGGACCAGCGGCACGTCGGGGTCGTATGCGCGAACGACGTTGAGGACATCGACGCCGGATGCACCGGGGAGATTCAGGTCGGAGATGACGGCGTCGAACGAGCGGCTCATCACCTTGTCGACGGCGGCCGACCCGCTGTTGGCGTGGACGACCTGGTAGCCCTCGGCGTTCATCACGCGAATGAGGCTGCGTGCGAGCGGCGCGTCGTCCTCGATGAGGAGGACCGTGCCCTGGGCGGTCTTCTTCGGAGGCGTGAGACGCGTCGTGGGGTGAACGGCGGCCAAGGTCATGGCAGCGCCTCAAGCAACGTCCGGTCCATCGCGCAAGTGCCTGGAACCACGACGAGTGCGGCGCGGCTCCCCGGGGTCACCCACGACCCGGTGTCAGCGTCGACCTCAGGCGCGCAACAGGGCGCGCGCGAGCGCGTCGACGAGCGGATCCGTCCGATCGAGC
>JAYTZB010001485.1:0-7105 GCA_043742085.1 Polyangiaceae bacterium | reverse complement strand
AGCCTCGACATGCAGGACCACACGACGCTCGCGCCCTTCTCGGGCGTCACGAGCGCGGCATCGCGACAGATGACCTGGGTCTGCGTCACGAACGCGTTGCCCTCGCGCGTGCGCAGCGTGGCGCGCGCCACCAGCGACACCGAGAGGCGCGAGTGGGCGTACTCGGCCTCCGCCGCGACGAGCTCGACGGTGAGCGTCTGGTCGTGACGCGGATGCACGGAGCGGATGACCGCCTGGCCGAGCGCGCGTTCGAGCTCGGCGTAGGCGACGCCTGCGCCGGTGACCGGCAGCGGATCCTTCACGCTCGCCGTGCGCGCAACGACCTCGAACGATGGATCGGACGGCGCCGCCGACGTGCCGGTGTCCTGCACGCCGTCGGGTACGACGGGCACCAGGTGTCCGCCGCATCCCACGAGCAGCATCGAGAGTAACGTCCCGCAGCGAGCGCGCATCGAGCCTCCACGCGACTACGCTGCCATCTCGCGCCGCTCCTTCCAACGCGTCGCTCGGAGCTAAGGGACTCTTAATCCCCCCGTCACTTGGACGTATGCACGAGTGATGGTGCGTCGCACCAACCGCCTCGTTTAACGGCGCTTGGTGCCCGTCGCAGAACGCGACGCCCGCCTCGAACCTTAAGCGCGCCCGGCGGCACAAAACGAAAGAGGCCAGCGGGCGAACCCACTGGCCTCCTCCTCTCTCGTGCGGCCTTTTACGAAGTAGCGGGTTTCGGCGGGCCGCCGAAGATGCTCGCGGCCTTGCGCTTCTCCTGCTTGGCCTTTTCCTTCTCGGCGTAGGTCGGGATGATCACGCGGTGCACGTGCGCCGCGATCTCACGACCTTCGTAGAGGGCCTTGAGCTCCTCGGCGTCGAGGGTCTCGCGCTCGAGCAGCGCCCTCGCGATAGCCTCGATGCGCGCCTTCTGCTCGGTGAGCAGCAGCTTGACCTTGTCGTACTGGACCTGGATGAGCGCGCGCACTTCCTGGTCGATCTCGCGCGCGGTCTGCTCCGAGTAGTCCTGGCTGCGCTGGTTGTAGTCGCGGCCGAGGAAGATCGAGCTCTCCTCTCCACCGTAGGCGAGGGGGCCGAGCTTCTCGCTCATGCCGTACTCGCACACCATGGCGCGTGCGATCTGCGTGAGCTGCCGGATGTCGTTCGACGCGCCGGTGGTGAGCTTGCCGAAGACGATCTCCTCGGCGATGCGTCCGCCGAGCGCCGACTGGATCTGCGCCTCGAACTGCTCCTTGGTGCGGCCGAGGATGTCGCCCTTGGGAAGCGGCATGGTCACGCCGAGCGCGCGACCGCGCGGGATGATGGTGACCTTGTGGATGGGGTCGTGGTGCTCGTTCGTGATCATGATCACGGCGTGCCCCGCCTCGTGGACGGCGGTGTTCCACTTCTCTTCCTCGGTCATCACCATCGAGCGACGCTCCGAGCCCATGAGGACCTTGTCCTTGGCGAGCTCGAAGTCGGCCATGCTGACGGCGTCCTTGTCCTGACGCGCGGCGAGCAGAGCGGCCTCGTTGACGAGGTTCTCGAGATCGGCGCCGGCAAATCCGGGCGTGCCGCGCGCGGTGATGGCGAGATCGACGTCGGGCGAGAGCGGAACGCGCTTCGTGTGGACCTTGAGGATCGCCTCGCGGCCGCGGATGTCGGGTCGGTTGACCGTGATGCGACGGTCGAAGCGGCCCGGGCGGAGAATGGCCGGGTCGAGGACGTCGGGACGGTTGGTGGCGGCGATGATGATGACGCCTTCGTTGGACTCGAAGCCGTCCATCTCGACGAGGAGCTGGTTGAGCGTCTGCTCGCGCTCGTCGTGACCGCCGCCGAGGCCTGCGCCGCGATGGCGACCGACAGCGTCGATCTCGTCGATGAAGATGATGCAGGGCGCGTGCTTCTTGCCCTGCTCGAAGAGGTCGCGGACGCGGCTGGCGCCGACGCCGACGAACATCTCGACGAAGTCGGAGCCGGAGATGCTGAAGAAGGGAACGCCGGCCTCGCCTGCGATGGCGCGTGCGAGGAGCGTCTTGCCGGTGCCCGGCGCGCCCATCATGAGGACGCCCTTGGGGATGCGGCCGCCGAGGCGCTGGAACTTCTTCGGATCCTTGAGGAAGGCGATGATCTCCTCGACCTCGTCCTTGGCCTCTTCGATGCCTGCGACGTCGGCGAAGGTCACCTTGTTCTGCGAGTCGGTGAGCATGCGCGCCTTCGACTTGCCGAAGCTCATCGCCTTGCCGCCGCCCGCCTGCATCTGCCTCATGAAGAGGAAGAACATCAGGATGAGGAACGCCATCGGCACGAGCGTGATGAGCGTGCTCGACCAGAACGGCGTCTGCTCGTCCTTCTCGAAGAACACCTTCGGCGCGTTGGCGAGCGGCTGGCCCTTGTCGTCCAACTTGAACGACTCGGTCAGCTTCTCGTCGGGCACCGGACCTACGGCCTCGCGGGTTCCGCCGCCCTTGCTCGGGTCGGCTCCCTTGACGCGGTAGGTGTACTCACGGTCCTTGATGTGGATCTCGTCGACCGTGCCCTTGTGGACGTCGGTGACGAATTCGCTGAACGCGATCGGCTGCTTCCGTTCCGCGGGGGTCAAGAACTGCCAGATCGTGAGGAACATCACGATGAGGACGACCCATAGGAGCAGCGTCTTGTGGGATTGCTTCACGTTTGCCTCGGCCCTTCAGGCTACTACGTCAGATGCCCTTCATCGAGGGCCGGATTCGGAAGACCTGCGGCTATCGCGCTTTTCCGCCTTTACGACTGGCGGCAGTGCGCGCGATTGCCTCGTACGGGACATCTCGCCCGAGTTGTTCCACGATAACCACGCACGAGCGGCGCGTCATGGATCGCGTGCGCCGCGTGGTCCGGGGCGCGCTCTGGGATCGAGGGTCACCACGAGGGCTCCTGGAAGCCAGACTCGGGCCGTCGTGGACCTCGACCGTACGAGCTGCGCCAGAGCGCCCTGGACGGACCGTGAGAGCGGAAACGCTCCGCTCTGCTCGGCCGAGGTCGCGCCGAGCTGATCCGCAAGCGCGACCAGATGCTCGACGATGCCGGGCGACAGCTCCTCGAGGAGCGGCATGACCTCGCGGCGTACCCGCACGCGCAAGAAGCGGGGATCGGCGTTGGAAGGGTCGGTCGAGAAGGGGATGGCATGGCGCTCGATGTGCGCAGCGACCGTCGCACGGCGCGCACGAAGAAGAGGACGCACGAGCTCGAGGTCGTCGTGGTCCGCGAGCGGCGCGCGTGCGGGGAGCACAGCCAGGCCGCGCGGACCGGCGCCGCGCATGAGGCGGATGAGCACGGTCTCCGCTCGATCGTCGGCATGGTGAGCCGTGGCGATCGTGCGGGCACCCACCGTTCGTGCTGCGGCCGCGAGGGCCTCGAACCGCGCGCCGCGGGCCCGCGCCTGGAGGTTGCCGCCTGCTTTCACGCGAAGGACGGTGCGCCCGAACGGGATGGCGAGCTTCGTCGCGAAGGACTCTGCAACGTCGAGCTCGTGCGCGGCCTCCGGACGCAAGCCATGGTCGACGCCGTGGGCATGCACCACCACGCCGAGCGCCTTGCCCACGCGCGCGAGCACGTGGAGGAGCGCCATCGAGTCGGGCCCACCGCTCACCGCGGCCAGGAGCACCTCGCCGCGCGCGACCTTCGCCTCGCCCGTGAGCGCTTGCTTCGTGAGGGTCAGGAGCGCCGGGGTCACGCGCGCCCGTCGCACGGCGCTCACGGCGTGCAGGCGAACACCGCGTAGCCGCCGGTCGAGTCGTTGTTGGTGAGCACCTTCGCGGTCGTCCACACGACGGCAATGCGCGATGCGGTGGCGGCGATCGCCACGCGTCCGTCACGCACCGTGGAGACCGCCGAGATGCGCGGCTCCTTGCGGAAGAGCGACTCGCGCAGGAGCGTCGGCGTCGTCGAGGCGTTCGCGTAGACGTGGAGCGAGACCGACCCGGGCTTGAGCGCGGCGAAGTACGCCTTGTCGCCGAGCATGGTCACGTCGCCGGTGGTCGGATTGCCGGTCCCCTCGATCGAGAAGCCGTTGGTCTCGGAGGCGGCGGTCTTGCCGAGATCGAACGCGCGATACGAGACTGACCGCCCGGGTCCGCCGCCGTCGCTCATGACGATGACGCGCGTGCCGAGCGCCGCGACCGCGCCCCAGACGCCGGGGAAGACGATCGGCGCGCGTGGCGTCTGGTTGACGGAGCTGAAGGTATCGGCGGCCGTCGTCGGCGGAGCCATGACGAGCGACAGGCTCGGACCTTCGTCGCCCGTGCCCGTCCCCGTGCCGCCCTCCACGCCGCCGTCGCCGACGGGAGCGGCTCCCGCATTCGGTCCGGCGGAAAGGACCGCGAGCACCTTGTCGCTGGCGGCGGCCCACGCGCCGGTCACGCCGGTCCGTCCGCCGAAGGAGCCGCTCGGCGACGCGACGCCGGTGCCGGGCACGATGGTGGCGATGCGGCTCGCGCCGTCCTCGGTGAAGACCACGATGCTGCCCCCCGAGCGCGTGGCTGCGACGTGGCCGCCGGAGAGCGCGAGCGTGGTGGCGGTGGGGGAGTCCGACGACCGGAAATTCGGGTCGATCGTGACGTCGGGCTTCGACGAAAAACTGAGGAGCTCGAGGCCGGGACGCGCGCCGCAAGCCGAGCGCGCGAGGACGATCTGACCGTCGGTTCCGTTCATCACGAGCCCGACGCCGTCGGTCTCATCGGAGTTGGCGCAGCGACCCTTGAGCAGCGGTCGCGTCGCGGCGAGGGCGCCGCCCGCGGGATCGATGGGGAGCACGGTGACGCGCGCGCTGGCGCCGTTCGGATCGATCTCCCGGTAGACGATGACGAAGCCGCTCGGCGTGGTCGCGATGGCGGGGGCGCTCACCAGCGTTCCGCCACCTCCGACCGGATTGGCGAGCGGTCCCGCGCCGAGGAGCTCGAGCGAGCACTGCGATCCGACGCTCGGATCGGCATTGTCGTTCGCGGGCACGCAGCGCGCGGCCTGGCACGATGCGCCGACCCCGCACGCGCCGGCGGGCGCGTCGACGGCACTCATGTCGATCGACACGGTGTCGGTCTTGCCCATCTCCGCCTCGAGGCATCCCGTGGCCAGGACGGAGCAATCCTCGGCGCGGGCAACGGCTGCGAACGCGTACTTGCCGGTGTCGAGATCGCCGATGGTGGGCGACTGCGGCGCATCGCGACGGAACGCGACGCGCGTCGACGCGCCCAGGGGGACACCGTTCATGAGCATCGGGGCCAGGGCGCCGCACCTGGCATCGCGGTAGGCGCCGATCTCGAACCAGACCGTGTTGGGAACGACCGCGTTCGGCAGCGTGATGTCGAGGCCGACGTTCGGCTTACCCTTGCAACCCGGGCCAACGGCGGCCGCTGCAAGGAGGGCAGCGAGCGCGAGCGACCTGCGGCACGCGCGCCAGACGGGGTTGGCCGATCTCATGAAAAGCCCATGAATACTGGGCCTTCTTCGTCCCGAGAGCAACCCGCGTTCGCGTCAGGGGGCCGGCGAGTCGGTGGGCGCGGCGGCGATGATGCCCTGGACGGCGGCGTTCAGCGCCGCAGGATCGCCGTCGATCAGCCGCGCGGCCTCGGACGCGTCGGCTCCGAGAGGCGCCGCCGCGGCCGCGGCCGGGTTCGCCATCATGACGGGCGGGCATGCGACGCGCGCCGCGGTGAGCTCCGCGCTGCTCGTCGAGGCGTTCGCCTCGTGGAGCTCGGGGCCGTTGCTGCGCCAGACGAGGAGGCTTGCAACCGCTGCAAGGATGACCGCCGCGATGGCGCCCTTCCGCGAGCGACGCATGCGACGCAGCGGGACGTCGAGCTCCGACAGCGTCGTGAAGCGCGTGGACGCGGGCGCCGCGTCAGCCGCGGCCGACGTCTCGGCGACGAGCGTGTGCGCCTCGCGGGCGGCGTCGTACAGCGCGTCCGCCATCTGGCGAGCGTTCGCAAAGCGATCCTCGGGCTCGTGGGCGAGGGCCTTCTCGAACCAGCGGTCGAGCGCGGCCGGGAGCTCGGGACGGAGCTCACTCGGACGCGTGAACGTCCCGCCGTCGATCGCGAAGTAGAGGCCTTCGATCGACTCGGCCTCGAACGGCGTACGACGCGTCAGCGCGAAATACGCCACGGCGGCGAGCGAGAAGAGATCGGACCGCGCGTCCGTCGCCTCGGGCTCGAACATGTGCTCGGGGCTCATGTACTGCGGTGTTCCCGCCGGCAGGCGATCGACCTCGAGGCAATCTTCGAGCTTCATCGGCTTCGCGACGCCGTAGTCGATCAGCTTCACGAAGGTGGTCGGTCCGGCGACGAGGAACACGTTCTCCGGCTTCAGATCGCGATGAACGATGTGCGCCTCGTGCGTCGCGGCGAGGGCCTCGCACGTCTGGGCGACGATCTCGACGACCTCGAACACGGAGAGCGCGCCGTTCTTGCGAACCCGCTCCTCGAGGGTCTCGCCGTGGAGCAGCTCGAGCACGAGATACGGCTCGTCGGCCTCGTTGTGGCGGCAGTCGAGGACGCTGACGACGTGCGGGCTGTCGATGTTGGCGGTCATGCGCGCCTCGCGCAGAAAGCGCGCGCGCGCGGTCGGCACCGCCGCCCAGGGGCCGGACATGAACTTCACGGCGACCTCGGTGCCGAGCACGAGATGCTCGGCGATCCAGACGCTTCCCATGCCGCCGTCCGCGATCTTGCGAACCAGACGGAGCGTACCGGAGAGGATCTGACCCACTTCGAGCTTCACGATGGTGATGGAGCTGCACCGCTCGTGCCGTGGCGGAAGTGCGGTACGCGAGCGCAACCAGACACGGCGGCCGAGGAAATTGCGCGATCCGCGGGTGTGGGCTCAGCCGTGTCCCTAAGCCACATCGTGACCCGAATCCGTGTGGCGCCCGCGAGCGCCGACCGATGAGGAACCCAGAGACCGCGGAGCCGCGGAGGAAGGGAGACGACCACGGAGAGTTTTGTGTTCGAGAGCGGGGCAAGCTAGCGCGGCTGGCGGTCGTTGAGGAAGCGGCGGAGGCCGGCGAGGAGTGTCGGCGCGTGGAAGTTCACCAAAAGGGCCGCGCGCAGGCCGCTCAACCGCAGGTACGTGAGGACCTGCGCTC
>JAYTZB010001484.1:0-4275 GCA_043742085.1 Polyangiaceae bacterium | reverse complement strand
CGGAGCGCGAGCTCGGTCTTCTCGTCACGGATGTCGCCACGCCGGCACGCGGCGAGCGCCTCGTCGAGCGGAACGGCGACCACCACCGCGCCGGCCTCGAGCGCGGAGCCGTCGCCCGCGGGCTCGGTACGCGTCTTCGGATCGACCTCGACGTGGAAGAAGTAGTGGAGCTCGCCGATCATGGCGGGCGCGGGATGCGATGCGGGACCGAGATCGAGCACGGCGCTCTCGGCGACGTCGAAGCCGAGCTCCTCGGCGATCTCGCGCGCGGCCGCGGCACGCGGGCTCTCGCCGTCGTCGACGAGACCGGCCGGAAGCTCCCAGAGAACGGGCGAGAGCGCGGCGGCGTGTCGTTCGTGAAGCGCCACCGGCGGCCGCAAGCTGCTCCGCAGCCACACCCACACGCGGCCCTCCGCGACATGATGGACCGCCATCACGGACGCATCGATGGACGCTCGATCGACCGTGTCGTACGCAAAGCTCCGAGAACGCGTGCCCGCGGCGACGGCCACGAGCTCTGTCCGCCGCAGCACCAGGAAGCCGCCGTCACCGTGGCGCGTCTCGCGCACGGTCTCGAGCTCGACCTTGGGAGCCTCGGGAAGCGTCGCGCGCGGTCCGGTCACGGGCCCGCATCCTAAGGGCGACCAGGCCGCAGCCGGGAATGAAATCGCCGGAGCCACGCGTACTTCCACGTATCCCCAACGGTCTCACGGGGCTGCTACGCTGCCGACGAGGGAACTTTGTCACGGGTCGAACGTCCGAACCGATGGTGCGAGGGATGAACACGGCAAGCGAGCGCGCGGAGTCGCGCGGAGGGCCCGATCCGCGCGTCGCGCCCATCGAGCGCCAGGCGAGCCGTGCCGAGCGTCGCCTGCGGATCTCCCGCGCCGTGGCGTGGGGGGCGAAGGCGGCAGCGGCCGGCCTCGTCGCCGCCGCGGTCATCCTGGTCCTCCGCAAGACCGGCCTCGTGCCGGAGCGTCTCGGCCGCATCGGCCTGATCATCGCCGCGGCCCAGGTGGTGCTGGTCGCCGTCCTTGCCTACACGCGGCCGCTTCCGCGTCGTGCCGGCGCGGTCGCGCTCGATCGCTTCCACGGCCTCGCCGATCGCCTTTCGAGCGCGCTCTCTTTCGGTGAGCTGCCCGGCACCGAGCGCACGCCGTTCATGCTGGCCGCCATCGACGACGCCGTCGCGCATGCCGGCAAGGTCGATCCGCGCCGCGCCGTGCCCATGGTCGTTCCGGCCGAGTGGCCGTTCCTCGCGCTCCTCGTGTTCTTCCTCGCCGGGATCGGGCTCTTCGAGATCCGGAAGCACCAGCCGATCTACGGCGTGAAGACCATCGACGCCGTCGACGTGACCGCCGACGACCTCGATGCCATGCGCGAGTTCCTCCGCGAGATCGATCAGCGGATGCAGACCGACGAGGCCAAGGCGGCCACGCAGGAGTTCAACCAGCTCATCGAGGATCTCGCGAACAAGCGGCTCGATCGCACCGAAGCGTTCCGCAAGATGCAGCAGCTGGAGGACAAGCTGCTCTCCGGTCGCGAGGCCGACTCGAAGGCGCTCGAGGAAGCCCTGAAGAAGATGGGCGAGGAGATGAAGAAGAGCGAGCTGACCAAGCCGGCTGGCGAGGCGCTCGAGAACAAGAACCTCAGCGACGCCGAGAAGGCGATGCACGACCTCGCGAAGAAGCTCCGCGAGCAGGGCAAGGGCGTCGACAAGGCGCAGCTCGAGAAGATGCGCGAGGCGCTGAAGAAGGCCGGCGAGGATCAGGGCAAGCGTGCCGAGGCGCTCAACAACAAGCGCGAAGAGCTGAAGCAAGATCTCCTGAAGCAGAAGCAGAAGATGGGCGACGGCGGCGCGAACGAGCAGGAGAAGAGCCTCCTCCAGAAGAAGGAGCGCGAGCTCGAGCGCCTCGATCGCGAGAGCGAGCAGCAGCAGAAGACGCAGCGCGAGCTCGATCGCCTCGACCGGGAGCTCCAGAAGGCCGCCGAGGACCTCATGAAGGACATGGGGATGTCGGCGCAGGACCTCGACAACGCCGCGCAGGACATCAACCGCATGGCGAAGGAGGAGATGACGCAGGAGGAGAAGGAGCAGCTACGGCAGAAGCTCCAGGAGCTCCGCGAGATGATGCGCCAGCAGTCGCAGGGCGGTCAGGGCCAGATGTCTCGCCTCCGCACCTTCCAGCAGAAGGCGCAGGGCAAGGGCGGTCAGGGACAGCAGGGTCAAGGACAAGGGCAGGGCGGTCAGCAGGGCCAGGGCCAGGAAGGCCAGGGCCAAGAGGGCCAAGGCGGCCAGCAGGGTCAAGGCCAAGGCGGCCAGCAAGCGGGCGGCTCGCAGCCCGGTCAAGGTCAGGGTCAGGGGCAAGGTCAGGGCAAGGGCCAGGGCCAGGGCGGCCAAGGCGGCGAGACGTGGATCCTCGGACCGAACGGCGAGAAGATCCTCATGATCAGCGCGAGCAAGGGCCAGGGCCAAGGTCAGGGCCAGGGCCAGGGCGGGCAAGGCGGCCAAGGCAACAAGGGCCCCGGCTGGGGCACCGGCCACGACAGCAACGTGCAGGGCGGCGCCACCAATCCCAAGGTCGGCGTCCAGGACACCCAGGTCCAGGGCAACGACACCGGTCAGGGCGGCAGTCGCAGCGAGGTCATTCTCGGCGCCGCGGAGCGTGGATTCGCCTCACGCGGATACCAGAACGTCTATCGCGAATATCACACGGTCGCGGAAGAGGCGTTGAACAAGGACGAGATCCCGGGCGGATATCGATTCTACGTCCGGCGTTATTTCCAGTTGATCAGGCCGCGCGAAGAGGGCGCTGGCGCGGCCCCGGCGCCCGCGGTTCCGCCGCCGACGGCGCCGGGTCCCTGAAACGCTATTTGCCAATCGCTGCCAATCGCTTCGATCGAACAGGAATACAGAATGAGCGAAACGGATGACGTGCGTGCAGAGGTCGATGCCTTTCGAGCGTCCATCGCGACGCTGAAGGACGAGATCGCCAAGACCATCGTGGGCAACGAGAGCGTCGTCGACGGCGTGCTCATGTGTCTCCTCGCCGGCGGCCACGCGCTGCTCGAAGGCGTGCCCGGTCTCGGCAAGACCATGCTGGTCAAGACCCTGGCCGAGGCGCTGAGCCTCCAGTTCTCGCGCGTGCAGTTCACGCCCGACCTCATGCCGGCCGACATCCTCGGCACCACGGTCATCGACGAGACCACCGCGGGCGGGAAGGTCTTCGAGTTCCGCAAGGGGCCGATCTTCGCCAACATCGTGCTCGCAGACGAGATCAACCGCGCCACGCCGAAGACGCAGAGCGCGCTGCTCGAGGCCATGCAGGAGCATCGCGTCTCGGTCGGCAAGCGAACGCACGTCCTCGACGAGCCGTTCGTCGTCCTCGCGACGCAGAACCCGCTCGAGATGGAAGGCACGTATCCGCTGCCCGAAGCGCAGCTCGATCGCTTCTTCTTCAAGCTCCACGTGCCGTTCCCGAACCGCGACGAGCTGCACGCCATCCTCGATCTCACGACCGGCGCCGCGCGCGTCGAGCGCACGCCGGTGCTCCATCGCGAGGACATCCTGCGCATGCAGAACCTGGTGCGCCGCGTCCCGGTCGCGCGTCACGTGCAGGACTACGCCATCCGCGTCGTGCAGGGCACGCACCCCGACGGCCCCGACGCGCCCGAGATCTGCAAGCGCTTCGTCCGCTTCGGCGCGTCTCCGCGCGGCGCGCAATCGGTGCTCCTCGCCGCGAAGATCCGCGCGCTCTTCGAGGGTCGCTTCGCGGCCAGCATCGACGACGTCCGCGCCGTCGCGCTCTCCGCGCTTCGCCATCGCGTCCTCCTCAACTTCGAGGGCGAGGCCGAGGGCATGAAGACCGATCAGGTGATCCTCGCCATCATCAAGGATCTTCCCGAGACCAAGGCCGGCAGCAAGGCGGAGGCCCAGGTCGGGCTGAGCTGATGGGTTTTCTCGACACGGTGCTCGGTCGGAAGGGGCCGGCGTCTTCGAAGGCGAATGACGACGATCTCTTCGATGACGATTTCCAGCGCAAGCTCGATTACCTCGCGCTCGTCAGCAAGCGGGCATTCGCGGGGCGCATGCGCGCCGAGCGGCGCACCAAGAAGACGGGCGCCGGAGTCGAGTTCGCCGATCATCGCGATTACCAGCCGGGCGACGATTTTCGATATCTCGACTGGAACGTCTATCAGCGCTTCGACCGCCTCCTTCTCCGTCTATTCGAGGAAGAAGAGGATCTCGCCATCTATTTCATCGTCGACGCGTCG
>JAYTZB010001483.1:0-5080 GCA_043742085.1 Polyangiaceae bacterium | reverse complement strand
CTGCTGCCGAACAGCACCCCGAGCTCTGCGTCACGAATCCACCTGTCGGCAACGTGTACTTCGCGGAGGGTCTGCGGGCAGACGGGCTCCCTCTCCCCGACGAGCTGCTGGCAGTCTACGCGGCCCACGACGGCTTCGACCTGTCGTGCATAGCCGTCGCGCCGCACGTCCCGGTGTTCAGTCTGCTTCCGGGCGCGTCGATCGATGCCTGCGAAGCTTCTGACGGCTACGCGCGCCGAGCCGCGTGTTTTCAAGGCGGTGACGAAGTTCAGCTGTCGGTGTACCGCGACAGAAAGAAGGTTTGGTGGGTCGTCTACGAGCACGAATACCAACCCGTCGCGAAGAAGCCGCTCCACCTTCAAGGGCTGCTGATGTTCGCGTTGCAGCGTATGCGCGCCGAATCCCTCGAAGCTCTCAACGAGGGCGCCCTCTCCTGGGAACGCTACTTCGATCGGAACGACCGGTAACCAGGCTACGCCCCGGGGAAGATTTTTCACCTTACACCGTAAAGTGAAGCCGGACCCGAGGTGCCATTCTGGTTCGGAGCGGGATTCGAAACGCAAGAACGGCGCTCCTGGCTTTCGCCGGGAGCGCCGCTTCGTGTCGTGTCTTACGTGATGCTCGAAGGATCGTTCAGCTCTTCGGAGCGCCCGCGGCGCCCGGCGCGCCGGCCACCGGAGAGTCCGGGATGGTCGCCGCAGCGGGGGCCTTCCAGCCACCAGCCGTGAAGCCGTCGATGAGGCCGTCGAGGACGTCCTTCTCGAAGCCGAGCGTGTCGGACGTCGCCGAGATGGTGCCGAGCAGACCGAGAGCGCGACCGACCCACTTGGTCGTGCGAGAAGCGACCTCGCTCGTCACATCGCCCATGGTCGTCTTGCCGAGATCCGCCTGCGAGAGGCCGTTCAGCGTGATGGCGACCTTGCCGCCTTCCATCGTGACGCCGGGCTGGAGGCCCGCCGTGTTGGGGCGCTTGCCGGTCTTCTCTTCGACGACGTCGGCCGTGTAGACCGAGGCCATCTGCTTGGCCGAGTCGAGGAGCGACGTCGCGGCCATCGGGTAGCGGACGGCAGCGGCGCCGTTGGCGATCTTGGCATCGTCGACCGCCGCGCGGAGGTTGACGAGGACGGCGCCGAAGCGGTCACGAACGTCGGCGGGCGCCTTCTTGGCGGCCTCCTTGACCTTCGGGATGAACGCGTCGGTGAGCTTGTCGGCCTTCTTCTCGATCTTGTCCTGCTGCTTCTCGAGACCGTCGATGGTCTTCTTGTGCGCCTTCTTGTCGGCGTCGGAGACGTTCTTCTCGTCGAGAGCGGCCTCTTCGACGGCGATCTGCGCCTTGATATCGCCGAGCGCCTTGCGCTGCTCCATGATCTCCGCCCAGGCCGTGCCGAGGTCGGGGCTGATGGCAGCGAGGAGGCTCGGGTACTTCGAAGCGACCGGCGTGGCGACGGTCACGGTCGCAACGGGAGCCGGCGCGGGCGCCGCTGCCGCGACGGGCGCGGGCTCGATGGCGGCCTTGTCGGCGATGGGGGCGTTCTTGCTCCCCTTCTTGTTGCCCTTCGACGTGTCGTTCTTCGCGATCGCGCCGGGCTTCTTCTTCGCGCCCTTGCCCTTGCCGTTCTTGACGGCGGGCTCGGCAGACTTCGCGACGGGCTCGGCCGGCGCATCGGCCACGGGAGCCGCAGCGGGAGCGGGAGCGGCGGCAGCGGCCGGAGCCACCGCGTTCGCCGCCTTCGCGCCGGCGACCGGCTTCGGCTCGATCGAGGCGAGCGACTTCGCCCAGACCTCGGCGGGGACGATGCGTGCGCCTGCGCCGGGGCCGCCGGCTGCGTAGAGCTGGTGCTGGCGGAGATCGGCGAGCGTCTTCGTCGCGTCGTCCTTCTGCGGGCCGACCGTGGAGAGCCACGCGGAGTCGTCGTTGGCCGGCGTGTCGGTCATGACGCGGTCGACCTGGAGCGCGGTCTTCTCGGCGACGTCAGCGCGACGGACGACGACGCTCATGGGCGCCGGGTCGGTGAACGCCCACGCGACCTTGGGGTTGGCAGCAGCGGCGATCGCGCCACAGCCGGTGCTGGTCGCGAGGAGGGTGCCGAACAAAGCAGTGGTGCCGATGGTCTGGACCCATCGGACGGTGACGTCCTTCATGATGATTCGCTCCCCAACAAGGAAAGGAGATTTTGAGAACCGGCTCACCCGAAACAGCGTCGTCGGGGCCGAGGTGCGGGTGGGTATACGGGGGGTGGCATCAAACCTTCCCCTCCCCCGCCTTCCGAAGAACCAGTTTCGCCCTGCACTCGCAGTCGGCTCAGAGAAACGGCTCGCCCGACCAGAGCCTCCAGACCACGAACGCGAGCACGACGGCGACGCCGACGAGGACACCCACCCACGACGCGTGCACCTCGAACCCGGCACAAGCCCCGGCCGCCGCCAGGATCATGCCCCCGCCGACGAGGAAGACGGCCGGCGTCTTGTCCTTCTCGGCTCGCTCCTCGGCAGCGACGCGACCGTCGTCCGCGGGATGCGCGGCCTTCTCGGCGCGGCGCTTCTTCTCGCTACGCCGCACGCCGGAGCTAGCCGGTGTTCGACGCGCGGCAGTCGGACCACGGGATGTCGTCGAACGCGGACGCGAGATCGAAACGGCCGGCGGCCGGGAGCGGGCGCGCCCCCGATGCGTCGGGATCGTCGAGGTCGCGAGACGAGGCGGGCGGCAGGTCCCGCGAATGGCTCGCGGGCGGAACGGGGATCGAGTCCGCCGGGAACGCGTCGCTGTCGCTGCCGGGCATGGCCGACCAGCGCGATGCGCCGGAGAGCGGCCACTGGACGTCGCGCAGGAGCGGGGTGACGCGCGCGAGCTCTGTGCGCATCATGCGGATGCGTGTGCGCTGCGCGGGGTTGGCGCGGAGCGCACGCGAGAGGATCTCGGCGAGCTTGCGGAGCTCGGGCCGCGCGCGCAGCGACGCGACGCCCGGCGGCAGGCCGTCGTGCGCGAGGTGCTGGCGGATGACGCCGAAGAGCTCCTCGCCGTCGAAGAGCGGCGAGCCGGTGAGCAGCTCGAATGCGAGACACGCGAACGAGTACGAGTCCGCCGCGAACGCGCTCTCGGGCGCGCGGTCGTCGCTCCAGACCTCGGGCGGCGCGTACATCGGGTTGCCGCACTTCTTGCGGACGTGACGCCCGCTGAGGCCGAAGTCGACGAGCGTCGCGGCGCCGGTGCCACGACGGAGGATGACGTTGTCGGGCTTGAGATCGAGATGACCGACGCCAGTGGCGTGCATCGCGTCGACGCCGGCGAGGACGCCGTCGAGGATCTCGAGCGCGCGCGAGGTAGTCATCGCGCCTGCCGCGAGCTCCTCTTCGAGCGTGCGACCCTCGACGAGCTCCATGACGAGGAACGGCTTCGGACGCGCGGCCACGTCGAACGCGAGGATGCGCGCGAGGTTGGGATGAACCGGGATCGCGGCGAGCGCGGAGGCCTCGGCGCGGAACTGCGCGAGCAGCTCCTCCTCGGGGACGTACGCGGCGAGCGCGGCAGCGTCGTGAGGCACCTTCAGGACGAGGTCCTTCGCGAGCGGATCGCCGTCGTCCTCGACGCGGCGCGCGAGGAAGAGCGAGCCGAGGCCACCGCTCGCCATCGGGCGCACGAGCCGGAAGCCGCCAAGCACGCCGCCGGCGGGAACCCATGAAGGGAAGGTGCGCTCCGGTGCCGACACGAGGCTGGCAGGCAGCACGCTGCGTCGGCCAGGCAGCATCGAGGGCGGCCGGCTACGGCGCTGCGGGTCGAGCGCTTCGCGACCGCGGGTGACGAATGTGTAGAGTGCACATGATCGCGCGGCGAGGTCGGAGCGGCTGGGGCGGGCCTCGACATAGAGCGCCTGGAGTGCGCCGACGCGCTGGAGCGGCAGATGGGTCTCGTGACGATCGCCCTCGGGAAGCAGGGCGAGAACGGCATCGGCGACGCGGTTCGCGCGGCCCCATGCGGGCACCTCACCTCGCTCGATGGCGGGCAGCAGCTCGCGCTCGAGCGTGTTGAGCAGTCCGAGTATCAGCGCGTCGTCCGCCACCGTGTTCTCCTCCGTTGCCTCTCGAGCACGTCTCGATGACGGGCTGCGCGCTGCACCACCCAAGGTCGGGACGGCCAGCCGGGTCACAGAGCTGCACCGCGCGTTCCATCGCCCTCCTCCACGACGACCCGGTCCGGGATCTGCCGGACGCGCATTTTTCTCGGGCGGACGGAGTCGCGACCATCAATCCCGTGGGGCCCTCGCGATCCACGCGCGGGGTCCATCAGCGTTCAGCGGGGGTCAGCGCGGGTGTGGGTGCGCAGGGAGCGCTGACGCGAAGCTAGTTCGGACACGTGGCGACCACGGTTCCCTTGCCCGCCGGGTATTGCGACGCGATCTGCGCGCAGCTAGCGCCTGCGGGAAATTTGGTGGAGCAGAGACAGCCCCTCTCCGTGGGAGCGCTCTTGAACGTGTACGAGAAGCAGCACGGATACGACTTGGTGCAGGTGCTGGCCCCCGCCATCTGGGTGTCGCAAGAGCAGGTATCGCTCGTCTCGTTGCACTTCATGCCCGAGCCGCCCGCGGCATCCGCTGAGCCGCTGGCATCCGCCGCTGTTGCGGCGTCGGCCGAGCCGCCGGCATCCAGAGAGCTCGCGGCATCCGCATCGGGGGCGCCCGCGGCATCCGGGGCGCTATTTCCCCCCGCCGGCGAAGTGCCGCCACCGTCGGACGAAGCGCACGCGAAGAGCGTCGTTCCGACTGCGGTGGACGCGACGAGGACGAGCAACAGTGTGCGTGTGGACATCAAGGTCTCTTTCCGGATGCGACATTGTCAAAAAGGAGCGCAGCGTCCATAGCGCGCGCACGGCTGCGCCAGCAATCAATCATCCATCGCGCGCGCGGCTCGAGCGCGGTCATGAGGTAGTGCTCGGTCGGGGCGCTGGCGATCGCATGGACGCGCGCCACCGCCGGTAGGTCGCGTCGCGCAGGGTGCGCTGCCAGCGCTCGCGGAAGTGCTCGGCGGCAAGTGCCTTGCCGCGATCGCCGTCGCCATCGGTGACGCGAGGCAAGACGCTTCCGTC
>JAYTZB010001482.1:0-7115 GCA_043742085.1 Polyangiaceae bacterium | reverse complement strand
GCGACGGCCTCGGCGGTGGTGGTGGGGTTCCGCTACGTGACGTGGCCGGACCCCGGCCCGGTACGCACCGAGGCGGAGCTCCTGGGGCTCACGGTGGTGGGCGCGATCGTCCTGGCGGTGGGGTTGATCATCGACGGCACGCTGCGCATGCGGAGGCGTGCGCCGGCGGCGGCGCAGATCGAGCTCGTGCTGCTGGCGCTACCGAAGAGCTACCGCGCGTGATGGTTCGCGGTCGCGCGTGAGCTGGCGGGTCAGCGCTCGTTCTCGGCGCCGAGCACGACAGCGGTGTGGCGCGCGATCATGCGCTCCTCGTCGGTGGTGACGACGCGCACCCGGCAGCCGCTTCCCTCGGCGCTGACGATGGCCTCGGACGCGCGGTTGCGAGCCTCGTCCATGGATATTCCGAGGTGCCGCAGTGACCGACAGATCTCGAGCCGCACCTCGGGTGAATGCTCACCGATGCCGCCCGTGAAAACGAGCGTGTCGAGGCCGTCGATCGCCGCCGCGAGCGCGCCGACCCACTTCCGCGCCTGATAGCAGAAGAGGTCGACGGCGAGGCGCGCCCGCGGATCGCTCGCGCGCGCCGCGAGCAGCTTCGCCATGTCGGACGTCGTGCCGGAGAGCGCGAGCAGTCCAGCCTCGTGATTGACGAGCCGATCGAGGCTCGCTGCGTCATACCCGCGATGCTCGAGCAGATACACGAGCAGCCCTGGATCGAGGTCACCAGGGCGCGTGCCCATCACCAGGCCGGCGGCGGGCGTGAAGCCCATCGTCGTCTCGACGGAGCGTCCGTCACGGGTCGCGACCATGCTGGCGCCGCTCCCGAGGTGGGCGATCACGGCGCGCCCGAGCAGGCGCGCTCCCAGCGACTCGACGACGTACTCGTACGATAGACCGTGGAAACCGTAGCGCCGCACGCCGCTATCGAAGAGCGCCGAAGGGAGCGCGAAGCGACTCGCCACCTCCGGTAGCGTGCGATGGAACGCGGTGTCGAAGCAGACCACCTGCGCCAACCCCGCGAAGCGCTGCGACACCGCCCGGACCGTGGCCAGCTCGACGGGCAGGTGCAGCGGAGCGAACGGGATCGCCTTCGCGAGCGAGGCGAGGACGGCGTCGTCGACGAGCAGCGGCGCGGCATGGTCGGGACCGCCGTGGACGACGCGGTGGCCGACCCCGCGGAGGTTCGTGATGTTCGCCTTCGCGAGCGCGTCGAAGACCGCGTGCACCGCGTGTGCATGATCGGAGACGCCGCCCGAACCGATCTTGGCGATCTCGCCGCGCAGCACGGGGTCGGGGCCGGCGAAGACCGCGTACTTCAGCGACGACGACCCGCAGTTGAGCGCGAGGATCTCCCTCATACCGCAGCGCACCCGGTCGACCACGTCCAATCGCGGATCTCCGGCAGGTCCTCGAAGTGCTCCGCAACGTGAGCGCGGTGGCGCTCCAGCATCGCGAGGCAGGCACCGTTCAGCCTCGCGGCACCCTCGACGGGGCGGCGCGAGCGGCGAAGAGCATCCATCACGATGTGGAAGCGGCTCGTCTCGTTCAACACCACCATGTCGAACGGCGTCGTCGTGGTTCCTTCCTCCTTGTAGCCGCGGACGTGGAAGCGATGCGCGTTGGGCCGCCCGTGGATGAGCTGATGGATGGCACCAGCGTAGCCGTGGAAGGAGAAGCAGACGTCGACGTCGCGCGTGAAGAGCTCGGCGAACGCGTCCTCCTCCATCCCGTGCGGATGCTCGCGCCGCGAGTAGAGCGTCATGAGGTCCACGACATTGACGACCCGGACGCGCATCGCCGGTGCATGCGTGCGCAGCCACGCGGCGGCGGCCAGCGTCTCGAGCGTGGGGGTGTCGCCGGCGCACGCGAGGATCACGTCCGGCTCTTCTGCGCGCTTCGCTCGGGCGTCCTCGGTGCCAGCCCACTCCCAGACCGACGCGCCGCGTGCGCAGTGCTCTCGTGCCGCGGGCATGTCGAGCCACTGGAGCTGCGGCTGCTTGTCGATGATGACGAGGTTCACGTAGTTCTTGCTGCGCAGGCAGTGGTCGGCGACCGAGAGGAGGCAGTTGGCGTCGGGCGGGAGATACACGCGGGCCACGGTGCCCTTCTTCGAGGTGATCGTGTCCATGAAGCCCGGCCCTTGATGGCTGAACCCGTTGTGATCGTTCCGCCAGCACGTAGACGTGAGGAGGTAGTTGAGCGAGGGCACAGGCGCGCGCCACGGAAGCCCAGTCCCCACCTCGATCCACTTTGCGTGCTGCGTCGCCATCGAGGCGACGATCAGCGCAAAGGCCTCGTAGGTCGCGAAGACCCCGTGCCGTCCGGTGAGCACGTAGCCCTCGAGCCAGCCCTGGCAGTTGTGCTCGCTCAGCACCTCCATGACGCGACCTTCGGACGACACGTGATCGTCGATGGCGATCGCAGTCTCTTGAAAGCAGCGCGTCTCGGTCTCGAAGACGGCCCCGAGGCGGTTCGAGTTGGTCTCGTCGGGGCAGAAGAGACGGAAGGTCTTCGGGTTCAGCGCGTAGATGTCGCGGAGCATGTCGCCGAACGGTCGCGTCGACTCGTGATGCACGTCGCCGTGCGTGGGTACGGCAACCGCGTAGCCTTCGAAGGGCGGCACGACCAAGGGCACCGTGAGCTCGCCGCCGTTGGCGTGCGGGTTGGCGCCCATGCGCCGCGCGCCGAGCGGCGCGAGCGCCTTCAGCTCGGGCCGCAGGCGGCCGTTGTCGTCGAAGAGCGCGTCGGGCTCGTAGCTCCGCATCCACGCCTCGAGCGCGGCGAGCTGCGAGGGGTCCTTCCGCACGTTGGCGAGCGGGACCTGGTGCGCGCGGAAGGTTCCCTCGACGGGGAGGCCGTTCACGGTCTTCGGCCCGGTCCAGCCCTTCGGCGTCCGGAGGACGATCATCGGCCAGCGCGGCGTTCCGCGGACGCCGCGCTTTCGCGCATCGTCCTGGATCTCGCGGATGTGCGTGACGCACGCGTCGAGGGTCGTCGCGAGCGAGCTGTGGACCGCCATGGGGTCGTCACCTTCGACGAAGTGCACCTCGTAGCCGTGCCCCTCGAGGAGGCTGCGGATCGACTCGTCGCTCGCGCGCCCGAGCACGGTGGGCCCGGAGATCTTGTAGCCGTTGAGGTGGAGGACCGGGAGGACGGCGCCGTCGCGCGCCGCGTTGAGGAAGCGGATGCCCTTCCACGAGCCTTCGAGCGGCCCCGTCTCCGCCTCGCCGTCGCCGACCACAGCGAGCGCGAGGAGATCGGGATTGTCGAAGACCGCGCCGAACGCGTGCGTGAGCACGTAGCCGAGCTCTCCGCCCTCGTGGATGGAGCCGGGGGTCGGCACGCCGACATGGCTCGGAACGCCGCCCGGCGTCGAGAACTGCCGGAAGAGGCGCGTCATGCCGCGCTCGTCGTCGGTGATCTGCGGATAGATCTCGGAGTAGGTGCCCTCGAGGTAGACGTTGGCGAGGATCGCGGGCCCGCCGTGGCCCGGCCCGGCGAGGTAGATGACGTTCAGATCGCGCTCGCGGATGATGCGATTGATGTGGACGTAGAGGAGGCTGAGGCCCGGCGAGGTCCCCCAGTGCCCGAGGAGGCGCGGCTTGACGTGCTCGATGCGGAGCGGCTCGCGAAGGAGCGCGTTTGCCATCAGGTAGATCTGGCCGACGGTGAGGTAGTTTGCGGCGCGCCAGTAGGCGTCGAGCGCACGCAGCTGCGGTTCCGTCAGGGTAGCTTTCGCCATCGAGGGCCTCCGAGGAGGAGCATCAATCCTCGCGAGGGGAAGCGCAACCCTCGCCGGCCTCGGCGCCCTGCTTCACCGCGCGGCGACTACGGAGCGCAGCACGCGAACTGGTTCTGTCCCGGATACGGCGCGACGCCACCGCACGCCGGGCTCACGCCTCCGCCGGACGTGAACGGCTTGCTGTCGGCGGTGACGGCGGCGAGCTGCGCTTGCTTCGTCGTGGTGGGCCAGAATTTCTGGCAGTAGGCGACGGTGTTGACGTCCGCGCCGGAGGTGCAATCGGTGTCGACGGTCCACGTGCCGCCGCTACCCGCGCGGTGGACGTTGACCTTGCCGTACCACGTCGCGTACTCGCCGACCTCCACGAAGCCGGCTCCGCACGCGGCGGATGTCGTGCTGCTGTCGGGCACGACGGCGGCGTCGGTCGCTGCGCCGTCCGTGGCGCCGTCGGCGGTGCTCGATGCGTCGGCGGCGCTCGTCGCATCGGGGCCCGTTGCCGTCGTCGATGCGTCGTTGCCGGGCGGGAGCCGGGTCGATGACGAGCCGTCGGGCGCGGCATCGGCCTCGGTGAACGAGACGTCGGCGGTGACGTCGGAGGTCGTCGTTCCAGTGGCACACGCGACGGCGGCGGCCGGTAGCGATGCGAGCAAGAGCAGCGAGCCGAGCCTCTGCATGGGCGACACGAGCGACACGAGCGACATGAGCGACCTCCCCGCGCGGCGACGCTGCCGCATCCTGAGCGTTACTTTACACTGTAAAATACGCCGGGCAAGTCTACCGAGCCTCAGGGCTTGATCATCGCGGCCCGCTCCTCGGCGACGTACGCGGCGATCCCGCGTCGCTCGCGATCGAGGAACGACTCCAGCACGCCGCGGAAGCGCGCATCCTCCACGTGGTGCGCCGAGTACGTGATGGTCGGGAGGAAGCCGCGGACCTTCTTGTGCTCGCCGCCCGCGCCCGGGTTGAAGAGCGTGCAGCCGTCGCGGATCGCCTGCTCGACGCCGTGGTAGTAGCAGACGTTGAAGTGCAAAAAGGGCATGTCGACATGCGTGCCCCAGTAGCGGCCGTAGATGATGCCGTCCTTCTTCACGTTGAACGCGCTCGCGACGACCTCGCCGTCCTTCCGCGCCACCACCCACGACAACCGGTCCCGGAACCGCTCCACCAGCAGCTGGAAGAAGCGCTTCTTCATGTAGCGCCGGCCATGGAAATACTTGTCGACCGTCGTCGTGTAGAGTGCATACATCGTGTCGGCCATCGCCGGCGTGTACTCCTCCGGAGCCAGCGTCGCGATGGTCACGCCGTCCATCGCCGGCTGCTTGCGCTCGCGACGGAGCTGGGTCCGCTTCTTCGTCGGAAGCGTGGTCAGGAAGTCCTCGTAGTCCTTGAACGGCGGGACGCGGTTCGACCAGTGGTACTGCACGCCGTGGCGCACCATGAAGCCGGACTCGCCCCAGACGCGCGCTTCCTCCTCGCGCGGAAAGAGCACGTGCGCGCTCGAGAGCTCCAGCTCCTTCACCAGCGTCCGCAGCGCCTGCGCGAACACCGCGATGGTCTCGTTGCGATCGCGCTTCGGATGGACGAGCACCCGGTCGCCCGTGGCGGGCGTGAAGGGGACCGCGAGCACGAGCTTGGGGTAGTACTCGAGGCCCATGCGGTTCGCGAGATCCGCCCAGCTCCAGTCGAAGACAAACTCGCCCTCGCTGTTCAGCTTCGCGTACGCGGGCGCCGCCGCGATCAGCTCCTCGCCGTGCGACGTGTCGTAGAGCGCGAGGTGGCGCGGGATCCATCCCGCGGCCTCGCCGACGCACTTCGCCTCCTCGAGACACTCGAGCCACGTGTGCTCGACGAACGGCGAGCTGCCCTCACGAAGAAGCGCATCCCAGGACTCCCGAGGGATGTCCTTGATGCGCCCGACGACGCGGAGCTCCAGCGTCAGGCGACGTCCTTCCGGACGAGCGTGAACCACGCGTCCATGACCTTGCCGCCCTTGGTAGCGCGGCCGATCGACACGTGGGTCGACACCTTTCGCATGTAGTCGACCATGTTGCCGTAGACGAGCGCGCCGATGCCGCCGTTGTTGTCGCGGATCTCGGGCCAGCCCGCCGGCTTGCTCTTGGGGAGCTTCCGGTAGTCGATGGCGATCTCGCCCTGGTGCTCGGTCTCGCTCGCGTCCGGCTCGCGAACCACGAAGTAGCCGGGGCCGGTGAGGGGATTGGTGGACGCGTGGTTGTAGCCGGCGATCAGGAACTCCTCGCCGTCGGGGAGGCGACAGAAGCGCTTCTGCGAGTCGTTGAACAGCGGCAGGGTGTTGTGGAGATCGTGGATGACCTCGACGAGCTTGCCCATGCTGGGGGGAACGAGGAAATCCATGTCGATGGACCGCCCCTTCGCCGCCTCGAAGATCGCCGCCTGGCGCTTCTTGTTCCACGTGCGCGTGGTGTGGACGCGTCCCTCGTGACCCAGGCCGTCGAGGACCTCGGCGAGTCGCGACAGATCGATGGTGGGCTCGAGGAGAACGCTGACGTCCATGGGCAGATCGTTAGCACGGATCCGGACAATTTGGCCCGGGGGCCACGCGCCTGGTTCGATGCTCGGTCATGGCGACCCGTCTCTCTCTTTGTGCCCTCGGTGTCCTCACTCTTGCCCTCGCCTCCGGCTGCGACTCGCCCGGACTGTCGAGAAAGGCGAAGGCGCCCGTGGCGCCAGGCGCGGGGCAGCCCGTCGGCCAGACCATGACCACCAGCGGCCCGCTCCCCGACAAGGACGGACGGAACGCCGGGCCCACGGTCGACACGGTCGGGCTCAGTGTCTCCAATGCCATCGCGAAGGCGTGCGGCATCGCGGCGCGCGCCGATGGAAAGCCGGTCGCGCCGAGCTTCGAGTACGACTCGGCCGCGCTCGCCGAGGAGGACCGCGTGCTGCTCGGGCAGGTCGCGAAGTGCCTGACCGAAGGCGCCCTCAAGGGGCGCAGCGTCAACCTGGTCGGTCGCGCCGACCCGCGCGGCGAGCCCGAGTACAACATGACGCTCGGCGGCAGCCGCGCCGACACCGTGAAGCGCTACATGGTCGACCTCGGCGTCGGTCGCGAGCACATGCTCGGCACGTCACGCGGCGAGATGGACGCCACCGGCACCAACGAGTCGGGCTGGGCGCACGACCGTCGCGTCGACGTCGAGCTCGCCAACTAACGCAGCGAGCACGCGCGCCGCGCTGACGGCCTCTCTGCGTCTGCGCTAACCTTGCGCGTCGTGGACGTGAGCGAAGCCCGCCTGCCGCGCTCGTTCTACACGCGCGACGCGCTCGTCGTGGCTCGCGCGCTCGTCGGTACGCATCTCGTGCACGGCGATCGCGTGGCTCGCATCGTCGAGAC
>JAYTZB010001481.1:0-1922 GCA_043742085.1 Polyangiaceae bacterium | reverse complement strand
GCTCGTCACGGCCGGCAACGTCGACGAGGCGCGCGGCATACGCCACGAGGTCTGCAAGAAGAGCCTCACCGTCGTGCCGGGCGTCGCGGCCCGCGAGGTGGAAGGCATCGCCGAGGCCTGCGCGTCGCTCGCCCGAATGATCGCGGCCGGTGAAGGCGGCGGACGCGATGACGTCGCCGCCGCCAAGCTCGAAGTGCTCGCCATGTCCCTCCGCAACGAGGCCCTCTACCGCCACGAGCGCGAGGACGACGGCAAGGTCCTGCCCGACCCCGCCGTCGTCGCGCCCGAGCCACCGAAGCGGAAGGGCGGCATCAAGAAGGCACCCCCCGCCGACCCGACCATCGCCGCTCGCGAGAAGTTCCGCCGCGACTTCGAGGCTCGCCGCGCCGCCCGCGAGGCCTGGATCGCGTCCGTCCAGTCCGGCATGAACGCCGCCTCCCACCAGAAGGAGCGCGGCGATCCCTCGCTGCCCGCGCCCACCGCGCTCGAGCGCGCCGCCGCGATGTCGCCGAGCGCGTCCGGCGCCGGCGCCGGTCCGACGCAGTGCCAGGCCTGCGTCGACAGCTGCGGATCGATGAACCGCTGCGCCGCCGACGACTTCGCCGGCGGTCGATGTGGCCACCTCCGCTGCGCCGGCGGGGGATCATGCCCCGACCTCGACGCGTGCGTCGCCGACTGCACTTCGAAGGCCGACACCTGCGCGAAGGCCTGCGGCGAGTGCGCCGAACCCCCCAAGTCCGAGCCCGCCATGAAGGCGGGGAAGCAGTGAAGAACATGCATTCTGCACGGAAACCATTCACGTTCTTCGCGGCATTCGCCACCCTCGCGCTTGCCTCGACGGCTGCTTCCGACGCCCACGCCGATGGCCCCGATCTCGCCGCGAAGTGTCGCGAGTCCGGCGAGCACCTCGTCTGCGCTGCTGCCGGTGCGCCGCTCGAGGCATCGTCGCCCGAGACCGCTCTCGAGCTCTACGCCGTCGCGTGCGCCAAACATCCCGATCACTGCCTCGCGCTCGTCGCGTACGCGCAGCGCCTCTTCAAGAAGCACGATGCCGTGCACGCAGCGCAGGCCCTCGAGAAGGGCTGTGACCTCAAGGCCGCGCATGCCTGCGCAACCCTCGGCGCCGAGCTCGAGGAAGGGGAGCGCGGCCTCGCGGCCGACGCCGGCAAGGCTGCTCGCTTCTACGACCGTGCGTGCGACCTCGGCTCCGCGCGATCGTGCATCGTCCTCGCAGTGATGGTCGACGACGGTCGCGGAACCCGCCGCGACCCCGCCCGGGCCGCCCGTCTGCGCGGCAAGGCCGAGGCGATCGAGAAGCCCGTGCCGCACCCGGCCGCCAGCGCCGCCGAGCTCGCGCAGAGCGAGGCGCAGTGCCGCAAGAATCAAGACGCGTCGCGCTGCCTCGCCGCCGGCTTCGCCGCGCAGGACACCGACGCCGTGAAGGCCGAGGAGCTCTTTCGCCTCGGTTGCACCATCGACAAGGGGAGCTGCGCCCTGTGGGGCTTCGCCGTCGATCGCTTCCGCCGCGACGACGCCAGCCGCGGCCTCCGCATCCTCGAAGAGGGCTGTACGGGCCAGAGCAACGGGCTCGCATGCGTCGTGCTCGCCGACCTCAATCACGCGGGTTACAAGTCGATCCCGCGCAACGAGCAGCGCGCCGCCGAGCTCTACGAGAAGGCGTGCACCCTCGGCGATTCCATCGGCTGCCGCGCCACCGCATCGCGCTTCCGGGGCGTGAAGAACATCCCCAAGGCCGACGAGCTCCGCGGCCGCGCCGACGCGCTCGAGACCGACGCCGACAAGGCGACGCTCCCGCTCCAGGAGAAGTGGATCAAGGAGGCGCCCCAGATCGTCGCCCGCGAGCCCTACCAGCGCGAGCTCGAACGCCGTCGTGCGGAGTGGCGGACGCTCGCCGGCCGCGC
>JAYTZB010001480.1:0-2460 GCA_043742085.1 Polyangiaceae bacterium | reverse complement strand
TGGCGCACCGAGCCCTGCCGTCGGCCCCGACGACGTCGTCGTGCTCCGTGACGTGAAGAAGACCTTCAACAACCAGCAGGTGCTGAAGGGCATCGATCTCATCGCGAAGCGGAAGGAGACCGTCGTCATCATCGGCGGCTCCGGCGCCGGAAAGACCACGCTCCTCCGGCTCATCGTGGCGCTCGACCGACCCACGAGCGGTCAGATCCTGGTCGAGGGAGAGGACATGACCACCCTCTCCGATCGGGAGCTCAACCGCGTGCGGATGAAGTTCGGCATGGTCTACCAGTACGCGGCGCTCCTCGACTCGATCAGCGTGCTCGACAACGTCGCATTCCCGCTCGTCGAGCACACGAAGCTCTCGAAGAAGGAGATCAACGAGCGCGTGCTCGACAAGCTCCAGCTGCTCGGCCTCGATCCGAAGGTGGTCGCGCCGAAGTTCCCCTCCGAGCTCTCGGGCGGAATGAGGAAGCGCGTGGGTCTCGCGCGCGCGCTGATGCTCGAGCCGCCCATCCTCGTCTACGACGAGCCCACGAGCGGTCTCGACCCGCTCACGAGCCGGCTCGTCGACGATCTCATCGAGGAGATGCGCGAGCGCTTCAACGTGACGAGCATCGTGATCTCGCACGACATCGCGAGCTGCTTCCGCATCGCGCACCAGGCCATCCTCCTCATCGAGGGCCGCGTCGAAGCGGCCGGTCCGCCGGACGCGCTCGTCGATGGCCACAGCGAGGTCGCGCGAGAGTTCATCCGTAACAGCGGCGTGGACGTGAAGGGCCTCAGCCGCGTGACCGATCACGACAAGAAGGCGCCCGCGCGCTGAGGGTGAGCTAGGGCGTCGCAACGCCGCGCATGGATCGGGCACAAACCAGGGCAATTCGCGCTTTTTCGTCGGACATGTGTCCGCGACGTGCGTGTCCGGCAAGGCGCGTTATGCTGTCAGGTGATGGCGCCGTTCCCTCCGTACGGGCCTCGACCGCAGTACGGGCCGCGGCCCTACTACCCACCGCAGCCATCGCAGCCGCCTCAGCCGCTCGCGAAGAATGACAGCCGCGCCGTCGTCGCGCTGGTGCTCGGGCTGCTGAGCATGACGTGCATGGGCCTCTTCGCCGGCATCCCCGCCATCGTGATCGGCGCGATGTCTCGCAAGGAGATCGATCGCTCGCAGGGCGCGCTCACCGGACGCAGCATGGCCGCGGCGGGGATCGTCGCCGGGCTCTTCGGCACGGGCCTCAGCCTCGTGATCCTGGTGGCCGTGCTCGGCGGCGCGCTCGAAGCGTCGCATCCGCCGGAGCCGCGCACCGAGTCTCCGCTGCGCGTGCCCGTCGCCGCCGGCACCCGGTCGTACGGCTCGCTGGACGTCGTCGATCTCGAGTCGACGGGCGTGCTGAAGACGCAGCTGTCCGACATCGCGAAGGTCGCCAGCGGCAAGGGCCGCACGGTCATCCTCCAGACCTATGTTCGCTCGAGCCGCGAGTGCGCCGAAGTCGCCGCCGCGCTGCCCGATCCGAAGATGCAGCGGGCGCTCGCGAACGTCACGCTGGTGCGGGTCGACATCGACACGTTCGAGACCGAGCTGAAGGCGATGCGCGTCGATACCGAGTCGGCGCCGTGGTTCTACAAGCTCGACGCCAACGCTCACCCGACCGACGCGATCAGCGCAGACGAGTGGGACGCGAACATCCCGGACAACATGGCGCCGGTCCTCAACGACTTCGCGCGAGGCGCCCTCGGCGGTCGCCGGTCCGCGTCCCCGATGGGCACCGCCCTCTGAAGGCGACCGGCTCAGAGACCGCGGAGTCACGAAGAAACGGAGGCGAGAGGGAGGGCAGATTTGGCTGCCGATCTCGGTAGCAAGACTGAGCGCGTTCACGGGGCTTTTGGTGGAGCGCATGTCTCGAGCAAGAATGGCTCCGTGGTCGACTCCGTTCCTCCGTGGCTCCGCGGTCTCTTCCTTCGTCCGTTCTTCTTTCGTCAGAGGTTGGAGGCGGCTTCGGCCATCGTGACGAAGGTGTAGCCCGCGGCGCGGAGGGTTTGGACGGCGGACAGGAGCGCGTCGAGCTTCTTGCGGTGCGCGACGCGCACGTCGGGTTGATGCGGGCGCAGCGCTTGGAGGCCGTCCTCGGCGTCGAGGACGTCGATGCCGTGCAACTCGAGGTTGACCAGCGGCTCGCCCACGCACATCTTCGCGAGCAGGCGCGCGCGTGACGGGCCGGCCAGCGTCACCGACGTACCGATGAACGGCAGCCGCAGACCGCGTGTAACCTGCACGGGAATTTCGAGGAGCCCCTCGCCGCGCTTCCAGTAGGGCTTGCCGACCCGATACGGACGCGTCGGGGACAGCAACACCTTCGGCGTGTCGATGATCGAGCGGCTCTTGCGGCCGCGCAGGGCGATGGCGCCGATGGCGGCGGTCTTCGCTGCAAAGTATGCCGGGCAGGGAAAAACCGACGAATCGTA
>JAYTZB010001479.1:0-1562 GCA_043742085.1 Polyangiaceae bacterium | reverse complement strand
TCCGCGGGCGTAGCGCGCTCGCCGGCAAGAGCTCGTCGTCCTGATCGTCCATCGCCGGGCTCTCTAGCACGGTCGACGGTCGGCCCGACCCGCAGCGCTACGAGCCCACGCGTCGTCAAACACTACAGAGCGGCAGGGGCAACGTACGATTCGATGGTGATCGGGAGCGCAGAGCCACGAACGTCGACGAGCTCGCTGCGGAGCTCGCGCGCGTTCAACAGGGCTGCGCGGAGTCCACCATCCCCTCGCGATGCTCCAGCGGATCTTCGCGCTCGCCCCGTTCGCGCTCCAGGTCTATCGCGCGGACGGCCGCTCGCGGTCGACAGCATGTCGACGCGCGCGAAGGGCGGCCTCGGTCTCGCCATCGTCCGCCACCTCGTCGAGGCCCACGCCGGGCACGTCCGCGTCACCAGCGAGGGTGTCGATCGCGGCGCGACCTTCGAGGTGGAGCTACCGATGTCGCGAGCGGCGACGGCGGCGCCGGATCCGTCGAGCGATCCGCTGCTCGACGTGGGGCCCGAGAGCCACGCGCCGGTCTCCGTGCGCCATCGCGCGTTGACCGGCGCACGCGTGCTCGCGGTCGACGACGAGCCAGATGCGGTGGAGCTCGTGTCGATCGTCCTCGAGCAGGCCGGCGCCGACGTTCGCACGGCGAGCTCCGTGGCGGGGGCGCTGGAGGTCCTCCAGACGTGGACGCCGGACCTCGTGATCAGCGACATCGGTATGCCCGGCGAGGACGGCTTCGCCTTCGCGCGAAAGCTCCGCGAGCTCGGCGCGCCGTTCGCCGACATCCCCGCCATCGCGCTCACCGCGTTCGCGCGGCGCGAGGACGCGGACGCGACGCTGCGCGCGGGCTTCGGATGGCACCTCGCGAAGCCGGTCGATCCGCGCGTGTTGATCCGCGTCGCGGCGCACGCGCTCGCGACGCGTCCGCGTCGCTGATCGCGGTGCTCAGCGACGGCGACGGCGACGCCGACGGCGACGGCGGAGAAGCGTGATCCCGAGCGCGCCGCACGCGAGCAGCGCGCTCGGCGCCGCGACTCCAGCGTGCGAAGGAAGAGCGGTCGACACCGCGCACGCGAGGCCGACGCGGGCGCGACCGATGGCCTCCACCTCGTCGGCGTCGTCGGATGCGCGGTGATCCCATTCGGTCGAGAGGTCTGCCGATCCGGGGTGCGACGGTGCCCCCGCCACCGGTGAGCCCGCGGACGCGCCCGGAGCAGGAAGCGACGCCGGGCCCGCCGGACGCGGCGCGGGGACGGAGGTGTCGGCGTCGGCGCAGCAGCGAAAACCCTGCTGGTACGCGATGAAGTCCTCGTTGTGCGCGCGCGTCGCCGGACGACAGCGCGCGCGGACGGGTCCCCAGTAGCCGCCCTTGAGGATCGACGCGTAGCCGGTGGAGCGCGCGCTGCGCGTCCACTCGTCGACGTTGCCGGTCATGTCGTAGACGCCGAAGGGGCTCGTGCAGGCGCCGCGGGCTCCGGATGGCTCGGCTTGCCACAGGCGATCGAGCTCGGCGCGCGCGCCATTGCCGTCACGCGGCTGCAAGGCACCCTCGGCGA
>JAYTZB010001478.1:0-2198 GCA_043742085.1 Polyangiaceae bacterium | reverse complement strand
GCTCGTGTCACGCTTCCGCGCGCGCTTCGGGGACGACGTGGCCGTGCTGCACTCCGGCCTCACGCCGCGCGAGCGCTTCGACATGTGGGCGCGGCTTCGCGGCGGCGAGGTCGACGTCGCGATCGGCGCTCGAAGCGCGCTCTTTGCGCCGATCCATGACCTCGGGCTCGTGATCGTCGACGAGGAGCACGACTCGTCGTTCAAGCAGGAAGAGGGCGTCCGCTATCACGCGCGCGACATGGCGATCTTGCGCGCGCACATGCTCGGCGCGGTCTGCGTGCTGGGCAGCGCGACGCCATCCCTCGAGACCGAGCAGCTCGCGCGCTCCGGCAAGGCCACGAAGCTCGTGCTCCCCGATCGCGCGCGAGCGCAGGAGATGCCGAAGGTCGAGATCGTCGACCTGCGTCGCATCGGCCCCGGGCCCACCGGCGACAAGCGGATTAGCCTGCTGCTTCATCGCGCCATCGAGACCACGCTCGCCGCGAAGGAGCAGACCATCCTGTTCCTCAACCGGCGCGGCTTCGCGCCCAGCATTCGCTGCGAGGGCTGCGGCGAGCTCGCGTCGTGCCCGCACTGCACGGTGGCGCTCACCCTCCACAAGAAGAAGGGAGGAACGATGCGCTGTCACTGGTGTGACTACGAGGCGCCGCTGCCGACGCGCTGCAAGAAGTGCGACAGCGATCGCATCGCGCTCGAGGGCCTCGGCACCGAGAAGCTCGAGGAGACGCTGAAGGCGGCGTTCCCCGAGGCGGTCATCGCGCGCCTCGACCGTGACGTCGCCACCGGCAAGCAGATCGAGAAGGTCCTCGATCGCGTTCGCTCGCGCGAGGTCGACATCCTCGTCGGCACGCAGATGGTGACGAAGGGTCACGATCTCCCGTTCGTCACGCTGGTCGGGGTCATCAATGCCGATGCTGCGCTCTCCATCCCGGATTTTCGCGCCAGCGAGCGAGCGTTCCAGCTGCTCGTCCAGGTGGCGGGGCGCGCAGGCCGTGGTGACACGCCGGGCCGCGTGCTCGTGCAGACCTACGATCCCGAGCATCACGCCATCAAGTTCGCGGCCCGTCACGACGTGAACGGGTTCATCGATCGCGAGCTGCGCGATCGCAAGGAGCTCGCCTATCCGCCGTTCTCGCGCATGGCGCTCGTGCGCGTCGATTCGCTCGACGAGAAGGAGGCGCAGGAATCAACGGCGGTCCTGGCACGTGCCGCGCGCGCCGCCGCGCGCACCGGTGAGCTCGGCGCCGTCACCGTCCTCGGGCCGACGCCGGCGCCCATCGCCAAGGTCCGCAACCGCTTCCGCTATCGCATCATGCTGCGCAGCACGTCGCGCGAGCACCTCCGCCGCGCGACGCTCGCCATCCATGCCGAGATCGCCGAGCTGCCGCGAGCGGTGCGCGTGGCGATCGACGTAGATCCCGTCGGGCTGCTGTGAGATAGACCGGGCGTGGCACCGTCGCTGACGACCCGCCTCGTCACGCCCCGGCTGGTGCTGCGGCCGCCCCGCACGACGGACGTGACGGAGCTGCGGCGCCTGCTCCGCGCGAACCACGAGCACCTCAAGCCGTGGAATCCGGCGCCGCCGCCCGGCGAGGATTCGTCATCGATCACCGAGGTCTCGAAGACGGTGCTCCGGCAGCGTCGCGAGTGG
This sequence comes from Polyangiaceae bacterium, assembly GCA_043742085.1. Lineage (GTDB taxonomy): Bacteria > Myxococcota_A > Polyangia > Polyangiales > Polyangiaceae > Labilithrix. The sequence continues at coordinate 547 of JAYTZB010001478.1, read as the reverse complement.
AAGCTCGGTCGCGGCTTCGTGTTCATGGTCGCGAAGCGCGAGCACCCCACGGTCTTCGTCGGGAAGATCGCCCTCAGCGGCATCATGCGCGGCGCGATGTACGGCGCGTATCTCGGGTACTGGATGTCCTCGGATGCGCAGGGCCGCGGCTACGTGACCGAGGCGCTGGCCGCGGTGCTCGATTTCGGCTTCGGGCCGGCCGGGCTGCATCGCGTGCAGGCAGCGATCATGCCGCGTAACGCGCGCAGCCTGCGCGTCATCGAGAAGCTGGGCTTCCGGAAGGAAGGCTACGCCGAGCGATACTTGCAGATTGCAGGCAAATGGGAAGACCACGAGATCTACGCGCGCACGCGCGAGGAGCACGTCCCGGGCGAGGGGTGAGGAATCCACGCAACCCGCGGCGTGCGGCGGCCGACACGGCGGCATGAGCATTCTCCGTCGCGCCGGGGTCGTCGCGATCCATCTCCTCGGAGAGCTCGTGGCGCCCACGCGCTGCGCCGCGTGCGACGAGCTGGTCGCGCCGCGCCTGCTCTTCTGCGCCGCGTGC
>JAYTZB010001477.1:0-3663 GCA_043742085.1 Polyangiaceae bacterium | reverse complement strand
CCGGCGAGTGAGACGCGGAACGCATCCAGCGCGGCCGGCGCCAGCGCATCGACCCGACCGCCGAGGCCGACGAAGGCGTCGTAGTTCTGGCGGCAATCGACGGTCATCTTCGTGGCTTCGCCGGCGAGCCACGCTTCGACACGCGCCCCGCGAGCGATGAGATGTCGTCCCACGACGAACCCATCGCCGCCGTTGTTTCCAGTTCCACAGACGACCGCGACGCGCTTGCCGTCGGCTCGCCCGCCGAGGAGCTCGCGCTCGATCACGTCCGCCGCGCCGCGCCCGGCGTTCTCCATGAGCACGAGGCTCGGCACCCGACACACCTCGATGGCATGCTTGTCGAACGCCCGCATCTGTACGCGCGAGAGCACCGGGATCATGGAGTGCTCTTGCCCGGGTTCTGGCCGGGGCTCTTCCCGGAGCTCTCCAGGATCACCACTGCCACGGCGACGCCCGCATCGTGCGTGATGCTCACGTGCCACGAGTCCGCGCCAAAGCTCTCGACCATCGCGATGGCGTTGCCCTTGAGCTCGAGGGTGGGCCGGCCGCTCGTCGCGCGACGCACCTCGACCTCGTGCCAGCCGACGCCCTTCGCGCCGTCGAGCGCCTTCGCGAAGGCCTCCTTCACCGCAAATCGGCCCGCCAGTGCGGTGGGCATGTCGCGCCCCATGAGATCCGCGCGCTCCGCTTCGCTGCAGATGCGCGCGAAGAAACGATCGCCGTGGCGCTCCAGCGCTCGACGCATGCGCTCGATCGAGCAAACGTCGATGCCGAGGCCGACGATCATCGAGGCGCTCGACCCTTGCCGATCGCCGCGAGCATCGCGCGCACCGCGGCGGGCAGCCCGAGGAAGATCGCGTCCGCGACCGTCGCGTGTCCGATGTTCAGCTCCACGATCTCGGGGATGGCAACGAGGGCGACGACGTTCTTCGTGGTGAGGCCGTGGCCGGCGGCGATCTCGAGGCCGAGCTCGCGACCGCGCTTCGCCGCGGCGGCGAGTCGGTCCAGCTCGCGCTTCTCGGCGGCCGCATCACCGGCTGCATGCGCATACTCGCCGGTGTGGAGCTCGATCTGCTCGACACCGAGCGCGTGCGACGCCTCGATCTGCGCGAGGTCGGGCGCGATGAAGAGGCTCACCTTGATGTCGGCGGCGCGCAGCTGCTCGACGTGCGTACGCAGCGCCGGCGTCGCCTTCACGACCTCGAGCCCGCCCTCGGTGGTGCGCTCCTCGCGGCGCTCGGGGACCAACGTGACGACGTCGGGCAACACCTTGCAAGCGAACGCGATCATCTCGTCGGTCGATGCCATCTCGAGGTTGAAGGTCGCGCGCAGCGTGGCGCGAAGGCGCGTGACGTCCTCGTCGCGGATGTGCCGGCGGTCCTCGCGCAGGTGGGCGGTGATCCCGTGGGCGCCCGCGTCGAGGCACACGCGCGCGGCCTCGACGGGATCGGGGTACGACGTTCCTCGTGCGTTGCGCACCGTGGCGACGTGATCGACGTTGACGTGCAATCGCATCACGAGCCGGACGGTAGCACAGAAGCTGCACCCGGGATTCGGCGGTGGGCTCCGGGCGAAGCGCATGCGAGCAGGGAAAAATAGGCTCCGTTTGGCGCACTTCGAGCGCAACTCCGGCGAGGAGCGGCCGACCCGGTGCTTCATGAAGCCCTTCTCGAAGCTCCCCGCTGTGGGCGTTGCCGCATTGAAGCCACCTGGGGGAGCCGCTAAGAATCGGCCCATGTCGTCACTCGCCAACGCCTGTCGCCGCCCCTATCTCCTCGCGCTCGTCGTCGGCGTCGCGGCCGCGGGCTGCTCGAGCAGCACCGGAAGCAGCGGCAGCGGCACGAGCGGCGGCGGCGACGGTATGCTCCAGTGCAAGGCCGGCAGCGAGGCGCCGTACGCGAACCCCGCCGGCGCGCCGATGGCATTCCCCGCCGGCGTGACCGTGGAAGGCGACATCGGCGGCGACCTCAGCGGCGATACGAAGGCGCACTGCAAGAACGCGGACGACGTCGAGTACGCGAGCGATCTCGTCCTCGCGTGCGTCGGTCTACGCAACTCGACGACCGCCGACGTGGTCGTCACCTTCCCCGCGGGCCTCACGTTCGTCGCGAAGACGCAGGCGACGGAGAACGGCATCCTCGTCCACAGCCACAACGTCACCGTGCCCGCCGGTCTCAGCTACTACGCCTTCCGTCCCGCGTCGCTCAACCAGGCATGCAGCCCTGGGAGCACGACCGACACCTACGCGTTCGGCAACGTGACCAACGACGCCAAGCTGCTCGAGGTCCTCGGCCTCGCGAAGACGAAGAAGATCAACGGCGACCTCGGGGCCCAGATCGTGGGCCGCATGATCTGGGACATCACGGACGGCAGCGGCGTCACCGACGAGCACCGCATGCAGCTCGCCGCAGCCCCCGACCTCTAGTCGTCGGCTCCGCCCGCTTCGCCGTCCTCTTCGGTCTTCGGCGTCTGGAGGATCTCGCCGTTCGGGCCGTCCTTGCGGACGATGAGGGTCTTGCGACCTACCGTGTCGGGATTCTCGCGGGCCACGACGGTGATGACGTTCACGCCGGGACGAAGCGGAACGGTGGCCTCGAACGGCATGCGCTTGCCGTCGGTCCCGTTGCGGTTCGAGCGATAGAAGATCTTCCGGCTGCCGACGAAGATGTACGCGTCGAGCAGTCGGTCGGAGTCGCTCGTGACGCCCTTGATGGTGGTCGTCGCATCCTTCGTGGCGAGCACGAGGGGCTCGACCTCGATCGACGGCGGATATCGGCGCATCACCTCCTCGAAGGCCACCGTCGCGGCCGGCGTCCCGCCGGGCTCGAGCTCGGCGGTCTTGACGAAGCCGAAGCGGCCGTCGCCGAGAGAGACCTTGGTCATGTCGGCGGCGCTTGCCTGCACCGTCACGGCCGTTCCGGCGCCGAGGCGTCCGAACGTTCGCGAGCTGGCGTCGGCGGCTTCGAACAGCGTCGCTCCGCCGGCCTTCGCCTTCATCGTGCCGTTCGCCGACGTCAGCGACGTGGGAACGGCGATCGGCATGCGCACCTTCTCGACGATGGTCTCGCGCAGATCGCGATCCGCGATCGACAGCTCCACCTTCGCTTCGGGATCCGCGAGCGGCGACTCGACGTCGAAGGTGAACATCACCTTCTTCACCTCGCCGGGCTGCATGTTGGAGATGTCGAATCGGCCCTCGTGGAGGAGGAGGCCGTCGCCCGAGAGGTTGCGTAGGTTCACCTGCGTCTCGAAGCTGCGGCCCTTGCCGACGTTCTTCACCGACAGGTAGAGCGCGAGGTGCTCGCCCTTCTGGACCTTGCCGTCGCCGTTGCCCTTGCGGGAGTCGGCGATCTGGTAGCTGTACGCGAAGAGCGGTCGCTCGAGCGCCTTCACCGCGACCCGCAAATTCGTGGGCGCCGGCGCTCGGCCGCGGGCCTCGTCGAACTTCACGCTGATCGCGTCCTGACGCGAGAGCGTGTCGCGGGGGATCTTGCAGGTACGCGGCGCGTTCGCCGGCGTGACCGCGGTGCTGCCCGCCTTGTGGCCCTCGATCTCGCACCAGCCGAGCGGAATGGTGGCGGTCTTGGTCTTGCCCGCCTCGAGCTTGCCGATGACGAGCTCCTTGTTGTCGTAGAGCGCGTTGTCGCTCTTCGTGACCGCAGC
>JAYTZB010001476.1:0-4370 GCA_043742085.1 Polyangiaceae bacterium | reverse complement strand
ACGCGGACACCGGCCGCGTGGAGGCGATGGATCATGTCGACCTCGGTCGACCGCCACGCGGCCTCGTCCTTCTCTCGACCGTGCTTCGAGCGGTTGGCGATGGCCCGCTGGTCGCGCGTGTTCCTGACCTTGCGGCCCTCGGTGTACTCCGCGCGATGCTTGAACGAGCGGTTCTGCGCGTCCTTGTAGATCTTCGCCACCGCGTAGCGGCCGCCGGAGACCACCAGGTACACGTGCGCCTCTTTTCCGCTCATGAGCGGTCGAACGACATCGTCGAGGACGCCGTAGTCGAAGAGCGGCACGAGGCTTTCAGGCACACGCATGGAGCAGCGGAGACCTTACTCCACTTCCGCCCCGGTAGCGGCCGGGACCGTTCGCCTCAGCAGGATCGGAGCGTCGCGCCCCGGAGCAGGCGCGCGCCCGTTTTCGAGCCGGCCGCGGGGCGCGACCGGAGGTCAACAGACGCGGCGGCGGCGCTGCGCGAGCGCGGCAGCGACGACGAGGGCTGCGAGCCACGTACCGGCGGCGCCCGAGCGCGAGCTCGGGCGAGGCGCGCGCGCCGTCGAGCATCCGCCCTGATCGGCGGAGGGATCTTCGGCGGGCAGCTCTGCTGCGGTGATCTCGTGCGTCGCCGACGTCGCCCCTACCCCCGCGTCGTCGGCTGCGGACGCACCGGGCGCGTCGGGTGCCCCCGCGCCGCCGTCGCCGTGCGCGTTGGCGCTGCCGTCGGTCTTGCTCGCGTCGGGTGTGATGGCGGCGTCGGTCCCGGCGTCGACCTGGTCCTTTCCGTACGCGGCGAGCGCAGCTTGCGCATACGAGATGCGCTGCGACGCGAGACACGTGCCGCACCCCTCGAAGTCGGTCATGAAGGCGAGCGTGGCAGCGCTGGTCGTGGTGCTCTTCTTCAGCGCGGAGAGCCCGTAGCCGGAGAACGTCGTCAGCTCGAACCAGATGAAGTCGAGCTGCAGGCCGAGCGAGGTCACGCTCTTGCCGTGCGCCGCGGCGTACGCGACGGCATTGTCACCGGGATCGGCGTTCCAGCGGCCTCCGACGGACCATTGTGCGATCCCGCGTCCGGGGCCGCCGGGCTGCACCGCGCCCGGGTTCATGTTCGACTCCTGATCGAGATTGCCGACGATGCCGGCCGCTTGAACCGGCGTGAGCCCCTTCACGAGGAAGTAATCGAACGCCAGCTTGTCGTTCGCGGTCAGGGCAGACGCAGACTCCTCGACGCGTTCGTCTTCGCTTGCTCCACCGGGCATGCCTTGACCACACGCGGCGAGCGACAGGGCGGCGAACGCAGCGCCAGCGACGACGACGGTACGCGGAGCGAGCAGCATGGGAGGCCCGACGTGCACCGAACGCGCCGCCCGCCCCGAGCTGATTTTTCCGGCCTGCCGAGACCCGCGCGCGACCCGTTGCGCAACCTGCGCAGATCGTTGCGCGCGTGCGGCGCGCCACGGGCACCGACGATCCGTGGTGCCTCGCGATCACCCCGCCTCTTCGCGAGACGCCGCGACATTGCGAAATTCGCTTTACGGCGTAAAGTCGGCGCATGCGGTGGTCCGTGCTCCTCCTGACCATCGCCGCGTGCGGCGGCCCTGGAGCGCTCGACGCGCCGGTCGTGGCGCTCGAGCCCGCGCCATCGTCGCCTCCCGGCGACACGGATGGCGGAGCCGGCGCTGACGCCAGCGCACCCTCCGATGCGAGCGCGGAAGCGCGCCCACCCGTCACCGCGTGGGCGCGCTACACCATCGAACCGGGCGCCCACACGGCGACGCTGACGACGGCCGCGGCGGGCAACCCGCTCGGCGGGCTGGTGAGCGGCCTCGGCGCGCGCGACTACGAGCTCGCGCTCGACGCCTCGGCCGCCTACGTCCTCACCGCGCCGGCCCAGCCCGACGATCAGCTCGACTGGAACAAGCTGCCGGGGCTCTCGGACTGCGGCTCCTTCGACCTCGCCGCGGACGGCGTGATGTTCGGCTGGCGATACCGGCCCGACCTGACCCCCGCGCGTGTCGAGATCACCGCCTACGCGAACGACGCGGGCTCGCACCTCACGCCGCCGGAACCGTTGCTGTCGCTCGACGCGGCAGACCTCGCCAGCGCGACTCCGCTTCGCTACCGGCTCCGCATGGACGGCGACGTCTATCGCTTCGCGATCTCCGGCGCGGTCCGCGGCCGCGTGGTCGACGCCGACGCCTCGCTGCCTCGACGCTGCGCGGGCACGGCGCCGGGCAACCTGGTCACGCAGTGGGCCGCCGGCTTCTACTTCGGCGGCACCTCCACGTCGCCCTCCACGATCACCGCCGTCATTTTCGAGCATTTGTGAGCAACTATCGGCTTCGCCGAGCTCGCGCCCAAATCCCGGGTCGGCGTGACTGTCAGGACCCGAATCGTCTTGCGACTCGTGCAGGAGCGCGGATCACGTCGCGCGCGGGAAGGTCGCGGTGAACGTGGTGCCGCCTTCGGCGGTCGAGGTGACGGACGCGTCGCCGCCGTGCCGCTTCGCGATCTCGCGGACGATGAAGAGGCCCAGGCCGACGCTGCGGCTCTTGCTGCCCGCGGCGACTCCACGGGTCATGGGCCGGAAGATGGTGGCAAGCGTCGCAGGCGGGATGGGAGGGCCGGCATTGTGGACGCTGATCGAGAACGACGACGCCTCGATGCGCGACGTCACGGTGATGGGCACGTCGGGCTGGCCGTAGACGACCGCGTTCGAGACCAGGTTGCCGACCATCTGCTCGAGGCGGCTGGCGTCCGCGGTGCAAGGCCCCTCCCCGGAGCGCACGTGCAGGAGCGCTCGGCTCGGGTGCGCGAGCCGCAGCTCTTCGAGGCCATCCGCGACGGCAGCGTGCAGGTCGACGGGCTCCAGCGTGACCGACAGGCCGCCGCCGAGTCGCGCCTGTGTGAAGTCGAGCAGGTCCGCGATGAGCCGGTTCGCGCGCTCCGTGGCGCGGCTGATCTGGCTGACGAAACGCTGCTCCCGCACCGAGAGCTCTCCGGTCCCGAGGAGCGCCGAGGCCATCAGGATGCTCGACAGTGGATTGCGTAGATCGTGGCTGACGATCCCGATCATCTGCTCGGCGAACAGCGCGCGATCCTTCGCGTCGTCGCGGAGTCGCGTCGCTTCGGCCACCAGCTCCTCGAGGCGCTTGCGCGACTGCACGAGCTCTTGCTCGTAACGGTCGCGATCGCGCGCGACGAAGGCCGCGAGCTCATGGCGCATCACGCCGTCTTCCTCGACGCGGAGCGCGTTGAGCACCATCGGGATCGTCGTGCCGTCCGCATGACGGACCTCGAGCTTCACCTCCGAGATCGAGCCCTGCATCCGGAGGAGCGGCGTCCAGTGCGTTTGATGGAAGATGCGCCCCCCCATCGTGAGCAGATCCTGGAACCTCTGCTTCCCGATGAGCTCGGCGGGCGAGCGTCCCAGCCAGCCACAGAACGTCTGGTTGACGCGCAGGAACGTGCCATCGTCGGAGGTCTGGATGAGCCCGACGGGCGCCTTGTCGAGGTCGGAGGGCACGGCGTTCAGAGGCCCTCTTTCGCCAGGAACTCGTCGATGGCGCTGGCGCTCCGGCTCGGAGAGCTGAGGTGCGGGCAGTGACCGACGTTGTCGATGACGGTGAGCGTGCCGTGCGGCAGCGCGCTCCGCAGGTACTCGCCGACCGTGAGCGGCGCGATCAGATCGTCGTTGCACTGGACGATCAGGGTGGGCGTCGTGAGCTTGGAGACCTCGGGGCGGACGTCCGACAGGAACGTGACGCGCGCGAAGTGCTTCGCGATCTCGGGATCGGTGCGGCAGAAGCTGTTGGTGAGCTCGACGCCGAGCTGGGGTTGATCCGGCGCGCCCATGATCGCTGGCGCCATGTTGCTGGACCATCCGAGGTAGTTGCTCTCGAGCGTCTCGAGCAGGGAATCGATGTCCTTGCGCGTGAAGCCGCCCACGTAGTCGCCGTCGTTGATGTAGCAGGGCGACGGGCCGATCATGATCTGCGCGGCGAAGCGGCTCGGCTCCGCGAGGTTCGCGAGCATTCCGATCATCGCGCTCACCGAATGACCGACGAAGATCGCAGGGCCCTCGCCGAACTCGTGGACGATCTCGAGCACGTCGTCCGCGTAGCCATGCAGCGACCCGTACTTGTCCTTGTCGAACGCCGACAGGTCCGATTGGCCGCTACCCACGTTGTCGAACAGCACGATCCGGTAGCGCTTCGCATACACGGGCGCGAGCAGCCGCCACATGTTCTGGTCGCAGCCGAAGCCGTGCGCGAAGAACATCGTCGCCGGACCGCTGCCGGAGACCTGCACATGGTTGCGACCCTTGACGCTCATCGCAAGAGCGTAGCCGAGGTGCGGCGCGCCAG
>JAYTZB010001475.1:0-1592 GCA_043742085.1 Polyangiaceae bacterium | reverse complement strand
AGCTGGAGGATGTGGCTGTGCACCCCGCCGTCCGACACGAGGCCGAAGAGATGGAGCCGACCGCCCGCGACGCGTGCCTTCTCGATGATGGCAGCGATGACCGGCGTGTCGCCGATCGAGCCGTCGGCCACCGTGGCATCGATGCGCATGATGTCCATGAGCGCGATGCGTCCCGCGCCGAAGTTGAGATGGCCGACCTCACTGTTGCCCATCTGCCCCGGCGGCAGCCCGACGTCGGGACCGCTCGTCCCGATCACGCCGTGCGGGTACTTGGCATACAGCACCTCGAGGTTCGGCGTGGTCGCCAGGCGCACGGCGTTCGCGTCGGTCTCCGCGCGCTCGCCGAGGCCATCGAGGATCATGAGGACGACGGGCCTGGGACGCTTCGCTGTCATGGACCGGTGACTTTAGCGCTCATTTCGGGTCGGCGTGCATCAGGACCTTGGTGGTCGGTCCCACGATCTCGCGGATGCGACGGCGGATCTCCAGAAAGACGTCGTGCACGTGCTTCGTGCTCGTCTCTCCCGCGACGACGACGTGGAAGTCGACGTGCGGGATTTTTCCCACGCGCGTCTTCAGGTCGTGAAAGGAGTCGATGCCGGGGGTGGAGGCGAGCACCTGGAGGACCTTCTCGACCGTCTCCGGATCGAGGCTCTCGTCCATCACGATGGCCACCCCCTCGCGCACCACGCCCCAGCTCGCGCGGAACATGTTGAGCGCGATGAGGATCGCGATGATGGGATCGATGATCGCCATGCCGGTGATCTTCACGAGAGCGAGCGCGACGAGCACGCCGACGTTCACGTAGACGTCGGACATGTAGTGGATGGCGTCCGCCTTGACGACGAGGCTTCCGGTCTGAGCGGCGATCTTCCGCAAGAAGAGGACCGTCGCGATGGTCATTCCGATGAGCGGCAGCATCACGATGATGCCGAGCGTCGGCTCCTTCTCGTGCCCCGGCGTCGTGAGCCGGTGGATCGATTCGTAGACGATGAACGCAGCCGACGCGAAGATGAAGCCGCCCTCGAACATCGCGCCGAGGCCTTCCGCCTTGGCGTGCCCGTAGTTGTGGTCCTCGTCAGGGCCGCGTGCGGCGATGCGAACCACGAAGAGGTTCGCGAACGACACGAAGAGATCGCCGACCGAGTCCACCGCCGACGAGATCATCGACATGCTGCCGGTGAGGTACCCGACGACGAACTTCGCCACCGCGCCGATGACCGAGCACGCGATGGCCACCTGGATGGCCCGGAGCTCCCGGTGCGGCGGCGGCGGCGGGATCGAAGCCACGTGGTCTAGGTAGCACGCCTTCCCCGCGCCCTCGTCTCTTGAGCCCCGCGGCTACATGCCCTATCCCCGGCCCGTGCCCTGGGCTCGTGCTCTCCTCCGTGGCCAGAAGGTCCTCGCGAAAGCGCGCGCCGACGGCTCCTTCGACGCCGTCTCCGGGCGCGTCGAGGTCCGTTACAAGCCGAATGACGGCCGCGCTTATCAGGCCGCGGCGCGGAACCTCGAGCTCGTCGCCGGAGAGGCGCTCCTCCCGGACGACGCGTGCGCGCCTGCCGAGGCGGCGCCGCCCAAGGCCGAAGGCGCCG
>JAYTZB010001474.1:0-6286 GCA_043742085.1 Polyangiaceae bacterium | reverse complement strand
CAGGTCGCTTACGTGGCGTCGCACAGCGATGCGAAGGTGATCTTCGTCGATACCCCCGCGCTGCTCGGCAAGCTGCTCACGTCGTGGAGCGCGCTCGAGCACGTCGACCGCATCGTGCTGCTCGACGACACGCTCGACGCGTCACGCGTCCACGAGTCGCTGCGCAGCAAGGGCGTCGCCGTGCCGGCGTTCGAGGAGGTCGAGCGCAAGCTCATCTCGATCGGCCGTGCCCGCGCCCTCGGCGCCGCGCGCGATCGCGAGGACCCGCTCGCCTTCGACCGCACCATGGACGGCATCTCGCTCGATCAGAACAGCGTCATGCTCTACACGAGCGGCACCTCGGGCAACCCGAAGGGCGTTCCGCTCACGCACCGCAACGTCGCAGTCAACGGGCTCGACTGGCTGAAGTGCAACGCGCCGGTCCTCCATGACGGCGGTGTCGACATCCTCTGGCTGCCGATGAGCCACATCTTCGGCTTCGGCGAGATGTGCATCGGCAACTCGCTCGGCTGGACGTCCTACCTCGCCGACCCCGCGACGTGCCTCGCGAAGCTTCCGGAAGTGAAGCCCACCGTGTTCTTCAGCGTCCCGTCGCACTGGGAGAAGCTCTCCATCCAGGCGATGCACGAGCCGACGCCGGAGGCGCGCCTCTCCAGGTTCAAGGCCATCACCGGCGGCAAGCTCAAGTTCTGTCTCTCCGGTGGCGCCGGACTAAAGCGCGAGGTGAAGGACTTCTTCTACTCGTGCGGCGTCCTGATCATCGAGGGCTACGGCCTCACCGAGTGCTCGCCCACGCTCACCTTGAACCGGCCCGATGCGTTCCGCTTCGACACCGTCGGCAAGGTCGTTCCCTCCGTCGAGGTGAAGCTCGCCGAGGACGGCGAGATCCTCGCGCGCGGGCCCAGCGTGTTCAAGGGCTACCACAAGGACGCCGAGGCCACGGCCGCGGTGTTCACGCCCGACGGTTGGTTCATGACCGGCGACGTCGGTCGCTTCACCGAGGACGGGTTCCTCCAGATCATCGATCGCAAGAAGGACATCCTGGTCACCGCCGGTGGCAAGAACGTTCCGCCCGCGAACATCGAGCTGCGCTTCCGCGACGACCCGTTCATCGCCAACGTCGTCGTCTACGGCGAGGCGAAGAAGTTCCTCGTCGCCGGCGTCTGGCTCAACGAGGACGCGGTCACCGCTCACCTCGGCGACGTCGCGCCAGAAGGACGGGATGCCGCTCGCCGTGCGCTCGTGCAGAAGCGCTTCGACCAGGTCAACGCGGAGCTCGCCAGCTACGAGTCGCTCAAGAAGTTCGTGATCCTCACCGAGCCGCTGACCGTCGAGAACGAGCTCCTCACGCCGTCGCTGAAGGTCCGTCGCAAGAAGGTGAACGAGCGCTTCAAGGCGGAGCTCGAGGCCCTCTACGAGGATACGCGCGCCGCCGACGCACGCGCGACGGAGCGAGAGGCGCAGGCGTGAAGCCGTTCGCCAAGCTCGCTTCGCTTCTCGCGAAGCCGAAGCCGCCCGTAGGGACGACTCCGGCCGACGTCATTCACCGCGAGAACAAGTGGCGGCTCCTCCGGTATCGGCCGCTTCCCGGCGGACCCAAGCTGCAGACGCCGGTGCTCCTGGTGCCGTCGCTGATCAACCGCCACTACGTGATGGATCTCCTGCCCGGCAAGAGCCTGGCAGAGGATCTCGTGAAGGCCGGTCACGACGTGTACTGCCTCGACTGGGGCACGCCCGGAGACGAGGACCGGCACCTCACGTTCGACGACGTCGCCGATCGCTACCTCGGACGCGCGATCCGCAAGGTGGCGAAGCGCTCGCCACGCGGCAAGACGCACGTCCTCGGCTATTGCCTCGGCGGCACGCTCGCCACCATTCATGCTGCGGTGCACCAAGAGCACATCGCGTCGCTCCTCGTGCTCGCGGCGCCGGTCGGTTTCGAAGGCGAGGTCGGGTTGCTCGAGACCTGGACGCGCCTCGAGGACTTCAAGGTGGGCGACATCGTCGAGGCCTTCGGCAACGTGCCGTGGCAGCTGATGCAGAGCGCCTTCACCATGCTGCGCCCGACGCTCGGCATGGCCAAGGCGGTCCACGTCATCGACAAGGCAATGAAGGACGACTCCGACATGACCCGCGCCTATGGCGCGGACCCCTCATCCAACGCCAACAGGTGGGACGAGTTCTCCGAGGGCTTCCGCGCGCTCGAGACCTGGGGCAACGACAACGTCTCGTTCCCGGGCGCCTGCTACGTGCGTTACATCGAGGAGCTCTATCGCAAGGACGCGCTCATCCAGGGCACGTTCACGCTCTCGGGAAAGCCCGTGCATCTCGAGAAGATCACGGTGCCCACGATGTGCATCGTGTTCCAGCACGACAACATCGTGCCGCTGAAGAACGCCGCGGTGCTGGTAGACAAGATCGGCTCGACCGACAAGGAGCTGCTCAGCCTCCCCGGCGGTCACGTCGGCGCGGTGGTCTCGCGCGGCGCGCAGAAATCGCTGTGGCCGCGCATGAGCGCGTTCTGGGCGAAGCGCGACAGCGACGTGAAGCTGCGCGTCGAGGCGAGCGCCGACGCGCACGCGCCGGCAGCGATCGAATCGGAGCCGCAGCCCGCGAGCGCAGCGCGTCCGGCGGCGAAGAAGACCGTGAAGAACAAGGCCCCCACACGATCGGGCGGCCGATGAAGTGGGCCATCGCGCTTGCCGTTGCGACGGCGAGCGGCGCGTTCACCGCGAGCGCTCTCGCGGGAAACGTCACCGTCGAACAGCAGAGCGGGCGCAACGTCCGCGTGTTCGTGCCCGGCAAGCCCGCGACCCCGACGCCGCTCGTGGTGATGCTCCACGGATGCACGCAGACCGCGGACGCCTTCGCCGACGCCACGCAGATGGATGCGATCGCCGAGAAGGAAGGCTTCGTCGTCGCCTATCCCGAGCAGTCGCCCGACACCATCTCCACAAGGTGCTTCCGCTGGTACGAGCCCGCACACCAGGCGCGTGATGCAGGCGAGCCCAAAGAGCTCGCGGACGCGGCCCTTGCCGTCGCGATGGGTCACGGTGTGGATCCGCAGCGCATCTACGTCGCGGGCATCTCCGCGGGCGCAGCGATGAGCGTGATCCTGGGCGCGACGTATCCCGATCGCTTCGTCGCCATCGGCGTCGTGGCAGGCGTCGAATACAAGGGCGCGACCACCATCGCCGAGGGGCTCTCGACGGCGAGCAACGGCGGTCCCGATCCCGACGCGCAGGGTGACCTCGCGCACGCCGCGATGGGTACGCGGGCCCGCGTGGTCCCGACCTTCGTCGTGCACGGCACGTCCGACGGCGTGCTCGCGAAGGTCAACGGCGATCAGGTCGCCGAGCAATGGCGCCGGACCAACACGCTCGTCCTCGGCGACGGCGCCATCGAGCCCGTGACGAGCATCGCCGGCACTGCGGGCTACACGTTCACGCGCATGGTGCACCGCAACAAGGCCAACGGCGCATCGGTCATCGAATACTACGTCGTCGACAACCTCGGTCACGCGTGGCCTGGCGGCAAGGACGGCGCCTCGTACAGCGACAAGAGCGGCCCCGATGCGAGCGCGCTGCTGTGGGGGTTCTTCAAGGGCCGCACGCTGAGCGCACCGCTCGATGTCGCGCCCGTCGCGGTGCCGGGCGGTCCGTCCACGACCGCCGACGGCGGCGCCTCCGGCGCGGGCTCGAGCTCGGGCGCGCCGCCGAGCGGTCCTGGGGCCGCTCCGGGCGATTCCACGACCGCGGCGCCCGTTGGTGGCAGCAGCAGCGGCTGCAGCACGACGACCAGCGCCGCGCGAGACACGCGTCTCGCGCTCGCGGCGTTGTTCGTGCTGATCATGCTCGGCGTCCGTCGACGCGCGACATGAGAACGAAATTGCATCGCTTCCAGTGCCCGCCCGACGGCGCCGGCGGCAACGTGGCGCCGGCCAGCGGTTGCATCGACATGGAGGCTCCGGGGGCAGCGCTTTTCTTCGGCTGCCCCTGATCAGGCGCGGTCGAGCACCTCGCGCACCTTCGCGGTGAGCACGTCGAGGGCGACGGGCTTCGCGATGAAGTCGGTGCCGTCATCCAGAACGCCGTGATGCACGATGGTGTTCTCGGTGTAGCCGGACATGTAGACGACCTTGAGGTCCGGCTTCACCACGAGGAGGCGCTCCGCGAGCGCGCGGCCGCTCATGCGTGGCATGACGACGTCGGTGAGCATGAGATGGATGGGGCCAACGTGCTGCTCGACGATGAGCAGCGCCTCGCCACCGTTCGCAGCATCGAGGACGACGTAGCCCGCGCGCTGGAGAGCCCGCTTCGCGAAGGAGCGCACGCCCGCCTCGTCCTCCACGAGGAGGATGGTCTCCGAGCCGCGAAGCGGCGCGGGCTTGGTTGTCCGAGCGACAGTCGGCGTACCGGTGGCGTCGGTCTGCGGCAGGTAGACCTTGAACGTCGTTCCCTGACCTGGCTCGCTGTAGAGCCAGATGTGCCCGCCGCTCTGCTTGACGATGCCGAAGACCGTGGCGAGCCCGAGCCCCGTTCCGACGCCGACGCCCTTCGTGGTGAAGAACGGCTCGAAGATTCGCTCGCGAACGTGCTTCTCCATGCCCGCGCCGTTGTCGCTCACGGAGAGCATCACGAACGAGCCGGACACGACATCGCGGTGACTGCGCGCGTACTCGCCATCGAGGAAGACGTTCGCAGTCTCGACCGTGATCCGTCCTGGCGTCACCCCGGCGACGGCGTCTCGTGCATTGATCACGAGGTTGAGCACCACCTGCTCGATCTGCGCGGGGTCGACCTTCACGAGCCCGATGTGCGGCGCGAGGGACATGACGAGCTCGACGTCCTCGCCGAGTAGCCGCTGGAGCATCCGCTCGAGCTGGCGGACGTGGACGCTGAGATCGATCACCTGGGGTGCGAGGATCTGTTTCCTGCTGAACGCAAGCAGCTGGCGCGTGAGCGTCGATGCGCGCTCGGCAGCGGTGATGATCTCCTTCACATCCGCGATCAGGGGATCGGCACGCGGAAGCTCGCTGGCGACGATCCCAGCGAAGCCGAGGATGGCCGAGAGCATGTTGTTGAAGTCGTGAGCGATGCCGCCGGCGAGCTGACCGATCGCCTCCATCTTCTGCGCCTGCAAGAACTGCTGCTCCAGAGCACGTGTCTCGGTGACGTCACGGAAGTTCACGACGATGGAGCGAACGTCACGGTCGTTCAGCATGTTGTTGAGGACGACCTCGACCACGCGATACGTGCCGTCCTTGTGCTTGATGCGCGCTTCACCGCGGATGGGTGCTCCCGGCTGCTCGATGCACTTCGCTCTGCCCTCACCGACCGCCGGTAGATCGTCGGGGTGCACGTGAGCCCGGAGGCCAGCGTCGCCGACGATCTCTTCCGGTGTCCAACCCAGCACGCGCGCCGTCGAGTCGCTCGCGTACGTCACGGACCCGCGCTCGTCGAGCAGCAAGACCGCGTCGCTGCTGTTCGCGACGAGGGCGTGGAACCGTGCCTCTCGTTCCACGAGCGCGCGCTCTGCGCGCTTGCGCTCGCTGATGTCGAGGACGTAGGCGAGGCCGCGGGACTTGTCTGCGAAGAGAACCCCCGCGAGGATCACCGGGACGCGCGTGCCGTCTTTTCGGAACAGCTCCTTCTCGCGCGGCAACGACTTGCCGGTGGCGGTGAGCTCCGCCAGCGCAGCCTGGTCCGACGCGGCGTGCTCGGAGGGCGTCAGCTGCACGAGATCGATCCGGCGCTTCTCCACGTCTTCGCGCGTGAAGCCGAGCATGGCGAGGAATGCGTCGTTCGCCGCCGTTACCCGCCGTTCAGGTCGCGAGAACTCGAAGACGCCGAGAATTCCGGCATCGCGAAGGCGCCCGAGCTCCGCGGCGCTCTCGCGGAGCAGCAGGTCTGCGGTCGCGTCGCGAATCGCGCAGGCGATGTGCATGATGTCTCCGTTCCGATTCACGATCGGGAACGCGGTGAGCTCGGCTCCCGCGCGGCGCCCTCGAGGTGCCCCCACGTGCTCGACGGCCGCGGGCTCGTACCACATCGCGGGTACCTGGACGGTCTCGCCGGCGAACGCCCGGCGCACCGCCGCCACTACCCCCGCTGCGGCGAGCGCGGCGTCCTCGAAGATGTTGTAGCCGGGCGGCGGTGCTGCACCGAAGAGCGTGACGGTCGCCTCGTTGGCGAGCACGCACCGTCCATCACGGTCGTAGATCAGGAACGCGACCGGCGAGAACGCGATCATCGCCTCGAGCAGCTCGCGCGGGTTCTCGACCTGC
>JAYTZB010001473.1:0-5297 GCA_043742085.1 Polyangiaceae bacterium | reverse complement strand
ACGCTCTGGGTGCCCGACGCGTGGGACCTCATGAGCGACGCGGACCGGTACATCCTCCTCCGCCACGAGCGCGTGCACCTCCGGCAGCGGAAGCGCATGGGCGATCTCTGGATGTCGTTCGTGTATCTCGTGCCGTTCTTCCCGCTCTTCTTCGCGTGGGGCCGCGCGCGCATCGAATGGGAGGCCTACGTCGAGACCATCCGGGCCACCGCGGAGGTGCAGGGCATCGAGGCTGCCGCGAACCTGCGGGCGCACATCGTCCAGCGCTTCACGGGCGCCGACTACGGCTGGATGTGGCCCTTCCCCGCCGCGGTCAACCGCTGGTTCGACGAAGCCCTCGCCGACGTCCGCGCCGAGCTCGGCGCCTAGCCCCCCCCCGAGACGAGCGCAGAGACCGCGGAGTCACGAAGGGACGGAGGCGAGAGGGAGGGCAGATTTGGCTACCGATCTCGAAACCACGGTCGAGCGCGTCCTCGATGTCCTTGGTCTGTCGCGTGGCTCGAACCAAAAGAATCTCCGCGGTCTCTTGGCTCGGGCTCGGAGTGCAGCGGGGTGCACTTCGGTGCGCTTCGGGTGAAGGGCGGTGGGCTGGGGTGTCCATGGATCGGCCATTTACCCGGCGATTCGTGATGGCAGGGGCGTTGCAGTAACTGCCCTCGCTGCTCAACGGGGAACGGGCAGTCGAGGAGGATTTCGGATGAAGAAGCTCGCGTTCGTGTTGATGCTCGGTGGCTCGATGCTCGCCTGTCATGCGCAGGTCCACCTCCAGGCGCAGACCGCGCCCGAGCCGGTGGTCGAGCCCGCGCCCGCTCCGCCGGCGCCGCCGCCCGAGCAGCCGAAGGTCGGCGAGCAGCTCTCACTTCCCGAGCAGATCGAGTTCGAGCTGGCCGAGTCGCGCATCAAGCAGACGCCGAAGACCCTCGCGACGCTCGAGAAGCTCGCCGAGACCATGAAGACGCACCCGAACATCACGAAGCTCCGCGTCGAAGGCCACACCGACAACGCCGGCAAGGCGAGGGCGAACGACAAGCTCTCGAAGGCGCGCGCCGAGGCCGTCGCCCAGTGGCTCGCGCAGCACGACGTCGCCGCGAGCCGCATCGTCACGGTCGGCTTCGGCGCCAAGCGTCCGCTCGTCGCGAACGACACCGCGGACCACCGCGCGATGAACCGCCGCACCGAGTATTACGTCGAGGAGCTCGACGGCAAGAAGGTCGACGAGGCCGCGAAGGTCGCGTCGGGCGCGGGCTCGGGCGCCGGCAAGACCACGAACTGACGCGTGATCGGCGGGCGCGGCGCGCATTTCGCTTGCGCCGGACGAAGCGAAAGACTTCCGTTGCGCCATGGATCCCTGGGCGCCCGCCAATGTCACCTACGAGGAATACGTGGCCATGTGCGGCTGCCCCCCGGTCATGGGCATCGAGGCAATGCTTGCACACTACAGCTTGTCGATGGCGCAGTGGACCCAGGTCGCGGCGCACTGGAACGGCATCATCGCGACGAACCCGCAGTACGTGCAGCACAGCATGCGCGTCGAGCAAGAGGCCGCGCGCATCCGGGCGGGCGGCGCTCCGAGACCGGTCGCCGCGAGCGCTCCGCCCGTCGAGCCCTCCATGAACGCGGTGTCGGGCGCCATGCCCGGC
This sequence comes from Polyangiaceae bacterium, assembly GCA_043742085.1. GTDB lineage: Bacteria > Myxococcota_A > Polyangia > Polyangiales > Polyangiaceae > Labilithrix. The sequence goes on along the minus strand of JAYTZB010001473.1, from coordinate 3,657 downwards.
GCCGTTCCGCCGCCCGGTTATGGGCCGTCACCGGCCGCATCGACGGCGTTCGTACCTTCGGGCGCGCCCGGCTACGCGGCGCAGCCCCCGGGCTATGCGCCGCCGCAGCAGCCGCCCGGATACGCGCCGCAGACGGGCGCGCCGCCGGCCTATCCGCAGCAATCGGGATATCCGCAGCAGCCCGGATATCCGCAGCAGCCCGGATATCCGCAGCAACCCGGATATCCGCAGCAACGGTATCCACAGCAGCCCGCCTACAACCAGCAAGCCGCGGCGTTCGGAAACTCCGTGGGCAACGCCTTCAGCGCGTTCGGCGATGCGCTGGGCTCGGTCGTCAACAGCGTGGTCGGTACGCTCTCGCCCGGTCAGGCGGTGATGGTGCAGTGGTCGGACGGCAATCGCTACCCCGCGAGCGTCATCATCGCGCAGAGCGGCCAGGTCCAGGTCGCGTTCCCGGACGGGCGACGCGTGTGGGTCCCGCAGGCCTACGTCGTCCTCCGCTGAGCACGGACGCGCAGGCGTAGCCCGTCGCGATGGATCGCGTATCCTGACGGAGATGGATCGACCCCGAACCTTTCGCTTTCGCGTCGTGTTCGCGAGCGCGGGCTTCGCGGGCCTCGCGCTCCTCCGTTGCAGCGCGTTCAGCGAGAACGGCGCGGGCTCGAGCGGAGGCGTTGCCGACGCCGCCGCGGAGGCCGAGCCCGTCGAAGCCTCGGCGCTCGACGCCGGCGCAGACGGCGCGCATGCAGACGCCGCCGATGCCGAGCCACCGCGCGCGTGCGACTCCGGTTGTGCCGGCACCGCGGGTCCGTGCGAGGTCCGCACCGGGAGCTTGTGCATCGATGCGACGGAGGTGACGACTGGCGACTACGCGGCCTTCGTCGCGAAGAAGCAGAACACCCCCATCGTCGCCGGCTCGCCGTGCGGCGCCGTCGTGGTGAAGAACGTGGGCACTCGGCCCGATCCTCTCCTTCCCGTGACCGGCGTGACCTTCTGCGAAGCGCGTGCATACTGCATCTATGCCGGGAAGCACCTGTGCGGCGACGTCGCCGGCGGGCCAACCACCCCCTCGAAGGTCGGGACCCTGCAGAGCGCCTGGTACTACGCCTGCACCGCCGGCTCCGGCCAGAGCACGGTGCTCAGCGGCAGGTGTCAGCTGGGGATGAACGAGCCCGCGCGAGCTGGAACGACCTGCGAGGGCTTCACGCCGGGCGTGTTCGACATGGTCGGTAACGTCCACGAATGGGTCGACAGCGTCGACGACGCCGGCACCGGCGCGAACTTCGTCGGAGGCGGCTACAGGCAGCCGACCAACTCGAACTGCGGGTACGTGAGCGGAGGTTCGATCGATTCGATGTTGCCCGACGTCGGCTTTCGCTGCTGCTCGCAGTAGCCGCCGCGACCCCGCGTTCAGCGATGCATGTCGGGATCGATGCCGAACATCTGGAGCCAGCGATGGATCTGCGCGCGGTCCTTGCCGAGGACCCGCGCCACCGCCGCCACGTTGCCTCGGTGCTCGCGGATCAGGCTCTCCAGCTCGGCCGGCGTCGGGCGCTGGTAGCGCGGCTGGGGCGCCTCGCTCGACGACGGCGGCGCCATGCTCGGCGGCGCCATGCTCGGCGGCGATCCGTCGCTCGGACCGGGTGCGCTCCCGCTGCCGTAGTCCTTCATGCAGGCGGTCACGGTGTCCGGCAGATCCGTCGCATCGAGCGGACCGCCATCGGAGACCGACGCTGCGCGCTTCACCGCCGACGCGAGCTCGCGCACGTTGAAGGGCCAGTCGTGCTGGCAGAGCGTCACCATGAAACGAAACGTCACTGCGCGATCGCCTTCGCCGGCCTCGGCGAGGAAGTGGCGCACGAGCAGATAGAGGTCCTCCTTCCGCTCGCGGAGGGGCCGGAGCGCCAGCGTGTACCCGTTCAGCCGCGCGTAGAGATCGCCGCGGAATAGCCCGGCATCCACGCGGGCGCGCACGTCGCGATGGGTGGCGCTCACGATGCGCACGTCGACCTTCTCACCGGTGACTCCGCCGACGGGAACCACCTCGCGCATCTCCAGCGTGCGCAGGAGCTTCGCCTGCGCCTCGAGCGGCATGTCCCCGATCTCGTCGAGCAGCAGCGTGCCGCCGTCGGCCGCGCGGATGATGCCGGGATGATCACGGGTCGCGCCGCTGAAGCTCCCCTTCTTGAAGCCGAAGAGCTCGCTCTCGACGAGGGCCTGCGGGATGGCCGCGCAGTTCAGGGCGCGGAAGGGTCCTGGTCGTCCGCTCGCAACGTGGAGCGCACGCGCGACGAGCTCCTTGCCGGTGCCGGTCTCACCGAGGACGAGCACCGGTAGCGCGGTGGGCGCGACGTTGGCGAGCTCGGCGGACGTCCGCGCGAGCTGTGCGCCGCCGACCGCGCCGTCGATGGCGACGCGTCGCGCGCCGGACCCCACCTGCCCGTCGATGCGGTAGGGCACGAACGCGCCGGCGCCATGCGCGACGAACCCAACGAGCACGTCCCCGATCCGGATGACGTCACCCTGAGCGAGAAGCGTCTCGGTGACCCGCCGGCCACCGACCATCACACCGTTGCGACCGCCGAGATCGCGCAGCACGAAACCGTCGGGCGTGCGGGCGATGCGCAGGTGCATCCGCGAGATCGTGGGATGCGCGATGACCACATGCGCGGGGGCGGAGCGCCCGATGATCGAGACGTCGGCATCGAGCAGAAAGACCGACGGCAGCGTGGCGAAGGTGTCGGCGTAGAGGAGCACCAGGCCGGCATCGGCCCCCGTGCCGCTCTCCGGCCCGCCGATCTCCGAACCGCTCGCGGTCTGCGTGGTCTCGCCGTCGTCGCCCGTCACGGGCCGTGACCATCCTTGATCGCGGCCACATGGTCAAGGCGGGCGCTCCATGCCGAGGCTATGCCGCGCGATGCGCCGAGCGGCGCCGTGCCCTCATGGCCGCGATGAGCCCGAGCGCGACCGCGAAGAAGCCGGCTACGCCCGACGTCCCGAGAGGCGCGGACGACATCGCACAGCCCCCCGCGCTGGCATCGCCCGCGCCGTCGGATCCGGGAGCCGCACCGTTCGCGGTCGCGCCTGGGTCGCTGCCCGGTCCGTTCATGCCCGGACCACCGCTGGTGCCTCCCACGCCCCCGTCCTGCGCGCTGCCGGGCCCCCCACCGGCGCCCGCGTCGGCGGTAGCCATGCCCGAGAGATCGGTGCCGAGCTCGAACGCGCCGACGTCGATCTTGCCGTCGTCCTTGCGCGCCACGCTCTTCATTGGTCCGAGGTACTCGAACGCCGGTACCAGCGAGAACATGTCGGCCATTCCGGGGGCAACACCGTGGTCGACGGCGGGCGAGCCGGGCTTCAGGCGAAAGTCGTACGTCGCAGCGTCGACGAACATCGGAGCAATGCCCGAGAGGTTGTCCGCGGAAAGCGCGCCCTTGTTCGACACGGTCCCCGCGCCCACGAACAGGTTGTTGTGCGCGGTGAGCGTCGCGCTGCCCGCGAGGTTCATGAAGAGACCACCCGAGCGATCGTTCACGAACGTGTTGTTGACGGCGAAGACGCGCGTGTCGGGATTCGACAATCCTTCCTCGCCGTAGCTCAGGAGCGTGGGATTGCCGGCCTTCGTGCCCTTCTGGATCACGTTGCCCACGAGGACGG
>JAYTZB010001472.1:0-1632 GCA_043742085.1 Polyangiaceae bacterium | reverse complement strand
TCGCGCGTCGGGTCCCAGGTCCCGGCCTTGAGCGCGATGCCGTCGAACGGGCAGAAGGCAGCCTCGCGTCCGAAGCCGGTGCCGCACTCGGGGCACCGCTTCACCTGGACGTGGAGGTCCTTGATGGTGTCAGCCGCCGTCACCAGCATCCCCGCCCGACGTGGCGTCGTGCCCGCTGTCGGGGAGAACGGTGACAGCGCCGGAGTCTGCGTCGGTGCAGACGCCTTCCATGCACACGAGGTTGCGGCCGCAGTCCTTCGTCCGCGTGCACGGAGCGTTGGGCCCGCTCGACGGCGAGTCGGTGCCACCGCATCCAGGATCGCGCGCATCACGTCCACCGAACGAGCCGAGCCCGCCGAGCGTGAGAGCCGCGAGTGCAACGGCGTTCCGGATCACGCCTACGAGTGTATCCGCGTCCGCGTCGAAAGCCGACCTCTGCGTGAGCCGCGGCCAGTCGAGGCCAGTCGAGGCCCGTCGAGGCTGGCGCCGTCTCGATGCGTCGCAAGCCACGAACGCACGTCTCGCGAAGACCTGCTCGCGGCGCTAGGGTGCCTCCCCGATGCGGCCCGACGCGAGACACAGGTCATGACCGACGCGCTGTCGGCGCTCGTCGAGGACGGCGAGGGCCTGCTCTACGACGGCGATTACGCGGGCGCGCGGAGGATCTTCGAGGAGGCGGTGGCCCAGGCTGAGGCCGAGCATGGCGTCCGCGCGAAGGAGATGATCGTTCCGCTGATGGGCCTCGCGCGCGCGTCGGGCGAGAACAACGCCCAGGCCTGCGCGCAGATGGAGCGCGAGCTCGAGGTGCAGCGGCGCGCGCTCGCGATCGCCGAGACCGCGCTGCCCGGCGACGATCCGCTGCTCGCCGAGTGTCTCCACGCGCACGGCGTGAGCGTGTGGGCCAACGGCGAGCCCGCGCGCGCGGTCGAGCTGCTCCTCCGCGCGCTCGATGTCATGCGACGCGCGGGCGGCGATGCGCACGGCTATCTCGGGCCGCTCGTCGGCGCGCTCATCGATGCGAAGCGTCCCGCCGACGCGCTCCCCCATGCGCGCGAGCTGCTACGGCTCGAGGAGGCGAGCTCCGCCCCCGATCTCACGACGCTGTTCATCGTCGGCCAGTGCTTCCGCGACGCGGGCGCGATCGAGGAGGCGCGCGCCGTCCTCGAACGCTTCCTGGTGGCGTTCGGGGACGACGGCAATCCGACCATCCGCGACGAGGTCCGCGGATGGCTGGCGAGCCTGCAAACCCCGCCGAGCTGAGCTCTCGCTCGGCGAAGTCACAGAATCGCCGAAATCAACTCTGGGTCAGGCCGGCGGCGCGGCGTTCGCGGCGGTACCGCAGTTCGCGCAGAACTTCGCGGTCCCGGTCTCGTTTCCGCAGCCCGTGCAGAACTTCTTCGCCTGGGCGAGCGGTCCGCCGCACTCGGCGCAGAACTTCCCGCCGGGCTGACGCGTGTTGCAGCGCGCGCACGTGGTCATCGCACCGCCGGGCGTGAAGGTCGGCGCCTGCTGCGCCTGCTGCTGCCCCTGCCCTCCCTGGCCCCCCTGACCGGCGACGTTGAACGCGCCGCCCATCTGATTCGCCATGCCGACGCCGATCGCCATCTGCATGCCCGCGCCCGCGACGCCGCC
>JAYTZB010001471.1:0-1604 GCA_043742085.1 Polyangiaceae bacterium | reverse complement strand
TAGAGCATCGGCAGGGTCTCGCGGACGATGCGTCCGATGTCATGCCAGGCGACCACCACGTAGCGGCGACCCTCGTGGATGCGCTGCCAGTAGCTGAGGAGGTAGCTCTGTTGCGCGTACTCGCGATGAAGGTGACGAAGCTCGTCGGGCGCCTGCGCGCCGAGCTCCATGTCGCCGAGCATGCGATCGACCAGCAAGCGCCGGAAGCCTTCTTCCTCGGCGAGGGCGCCCGTCGCGCGTGATGCGAAGGCGAGGACGGTGCGGCTCTCGTCGAGGACGAGGATGGCACGCACGCTCGGGGTCTCGCGCTGCGCCGTGGGAAGCCAGCGCTCGGCGAGGACCTCGATGCGCGCCGGGTCGGCGACCGCCATGACGACGTTGTCCTGGTCGATGATCTGGCGATCGACGCGGCTCGCCTTCTCCGTGGCGAGACCGAGCGTGGCCTCGAGGACCGATTGCTGGCGGAGCGTGTCGAGCTGGAGCGTCGTGCGCAAGGTGAAGTACGCGAGGATCCCCACTGCCGCGACCACGAGCGGCAGGAGCACGAACTGCTTGAGGCGATCGCGCCAGCGCGACATTCGCGGCGGAGCCTAGCACCGAGGTCCGGTTTTCCCCGCACGCGAGGGGGTCGACGGCCGACTCAGTGGGACGCGGCGATCATCCGCGAGGCCAGGCCGATGACCACGAACATCGCGTCGATCACGGCCACCGCGATCCAGCTCGTCACGATCTTGTCGGCGACGGCCTCGGCCTCGGAGCCGGCGGGGAGCCTGGTTCGACGGTGATAGGCAAGGCCCAGGAGCACGAACGAGAGGAGCGGAGCGACCACCAGCGCCACGAAGAATGCGGTCGAGGGCTCGGCGCCGGCGCCGCGGATGCGCGCGCTCGCCATGGTGACGGCGATCATGAGAAAGACGCGCACGATCGCGCCGACGCCGCCGATCATCCACTTGCCCGCGAAGCTGCGCAGGCAGGCATTCACCGTCAGGAAGAGATGGAGAGCCCCGACGAGGAGTCCGAACACGCTTCGATGGCTCCGCGAAGGCTCAGCGCGCGGCGGCGGCGGAGTGGATGCGCTCGCGATCGAGCACGATGCCGCGCGAGCCGAGGTACTCCGCGAACTGCTCGGCGATGTACGTCATCGCGTTGCCTTCATCCTCGGTGAACGGCATCCCGTCGAGCGGGTTGATGATCTCGAGCGCGCCGAGGGCGCGGCCGGCCTGCATGATCGGCGCTGCAATGAGGCTCCGGGCTCCACTCAGCTGCCGATAGCGCTCCGACGTGACGTGACCGGCATCGGGCACCACGAGCGCGCGACGCTTGCGCGCGGCCTCGCGGAGGATCTCGTCGGCTTCGGGCGCGCGCATCGTGAGGAGGCGCCCCATGTCCTTGCCGCGCGTGCACGCCACCACCCACTCGCGCTTCTCGATGTCGAAGAAGTGGATGATCCCGGCGCGCGCCGGGAGCACCTCGGTCGCGAGCGCGAGGCAGAACTGCCCGCCGTCGAGCGCGTCGCGCAGGAAGTGGAGATCATGCATCGACTCGAAGAGCGACGTGATGAGCTCGTCGCCCGAGACGCGACCGCGGACGTAGCGTCCCGACGG
>JAYTZB010001470.1:0-2676 GCA_043742085.1 Polyangiaceae bacterium | reverse complement strand
CGCATCGGCGAGGCGGTGGGCGACAAGGACGTCTCGCACACGCTCGGCTTCGATCCGCTCGCGGTGCTGCGCGCTCTGCTCCGACGGTGACGTTCGCCGTCGCTGGTCAGGACGCGAGCGCCGACCAGAAATCGATGTGCCGGAGCAGCTGCGTGAGCTGGTACTCGGACGTCTCGAAGGCGCCGTGGAACTCGTTTTCCAGGTAATTCCAGAGGTCCGCGCCGTAGTGGATGATGTCCGTCTGGTGCACCGAGAACACGGGATTGCCCGCGGTGCTGGGGCGGCTCGGCAGGTAGCGATGGCCACGGATCGGAATGAGCGTCGGCGCGGCGTCGACCTCCTTCTTCGCGACCGCGAAGGCGTCGGCGAGCACGGTCGGTCTCGGCCCCCACTCATCGAGCCAGAACGCGTTGTGCTCGATGTCGAAGCAGATCCCCTCGTACGGAGCGCGGAGCTGCGCGCGAATCGGCGCGTCGTCCAGCTTGCGCCAGTCGGGCCAGCCGGGCGACACGGGCAGCGCGAACATGAGGAGCTCGCGGAGGTCCGCGGGAAAGACCAGCGCGTAGGCCTCTTCGGCCCGCGCCATCTCGTCGGCGGTGAGGCCGGGCGCGAAGGTGACGCCGGCCTTTTCCAGCGTGCTGCGCGCGATCGCGAGGTTCATTCGCCGGCAGCGTCGCCGACGGCGTCGCCGGCGGCGTCGGCGGCGCTTGCTTCGGGCGCGGCGTCGGGAAGCGGATGCGTGTCGCCGCCGTCGCTGAGGCACGTGTCGTCGCGCGAGAGCGCCGCCAGCGCGGGCGCGCACGCGGGATCCGTGCCGGTGGTGTCGAACTCGACCGCCGCCGGATACGGCGCGCACATGGTCGCGACGTAGACGGCGCGTCCGCCTTCGGCACGATGCTGGACGATGCAGATCGGCGCGCAGTCGCCAGGCTCGCCGCCCGAGACGACGTCGACGCTCGACCCGGTCCCCAGGCACCCGCGCGCCTCGACGAAGAGGCGACCGAGGTAGACGTGCGTGCCGTCGTCCTTGCACGCAGATGCATGCAAAATGCACGTGATCGCCGCGAGCGACACCAGCGCCGCCGCCGCGCGCCGCGTCACGCGCGCGCCTGTCACGCGGGCGGCTCGACGACGCGGATGTGCAGCTCCTTGAGCTGACTCGGGTCGACTCGATTCGGGGCGTCGGTCATCTGATCGGTGCCCTTCTGCGTCTTCGGGAAGGGAATCACGTCACGGAGGCTCTGCGCGCCCGAGAGCAGCATCGCCAGGCGATCCATGCCGACCGCGATGCCGCCGTGCGGCGGCGCGCCGAAGCGCAGCGCGTCGAGGAGGAAGCCGAACTTCTCGCGCGCCTCCTCGTCCGAGATGCCGAGCGCGCGGAACACCCTCGCCTGGATCTCGGGATCGTGGAGGCGGATGGACCCGCCGCCGATCTCGAAGCCGTTGAGCACGAGGTCGTAGCGGTAGCAGAGGACCTTGCCGGGATCCTTGTCGAGGAGCTCGACGTACTCGTCGTGGGGACGCGTGAACGCATGGTGCGCCGCGGCCCACGTGTTGGTCTCCTCGTCGTACTCGAAGAGCGGCGGGTTGATGACCCACAGCAGCTCGTATTTTCCGCCGTGTCCCGTCTCCGGGATGAGCCCGAGCTTCTTCGCGAGATGGACGCGGAGGTTGGCCATCACCGTCTGGACCATCGCCTCCTTGCCGAACTGGAAGAAGAGGAGGTCGCCTTCCTTGGCGCCCGCGCGCTCGTTCACCGCGGTACGTAGCTCGGGCGTCACCGTCTTGCCGAGCGGCGATTGCGCCCAGTTCCCGGTCGCGTCGATCTTCGCGCGAGCCAGGCCCTTCGAGCCCATGCCCTTCACGAACTCCTCGAGCTTGTCGAGCTCGGCGCGCGAGAGCTTCGCGGCGTGCTCGGCGGGGATGCGCATGGCCTTCACGATCTCGGTGGGGAGATCGCGGCGGTATTTGCCGCTCGTGAACTTGTCGGCGATGTCCTTGAAGAACGGAATGCCGCCGCCGGCGTTGTCGATCACGAGATCGGTCACGTCGGTGTGGGGCATGTCGAAGCGCAGGTCCGGCTTGTCATTGCCGTACTTGTTCATCGACTCCTCGAAGGGCATCTGCGGGAAGCGTCCGCTCGGATACTTCTCGAGGAGGTCGATGCCGGCGACGTCCTTCCAGATCTTGAAGATGAGGCCTTCCATCGTCTTGAAGATGTCGTCCTGGTTGACGAACGACATCTCGACGTCGATCTGCGTGAACTCGGGCTGGCGATCGACGCGCAGCGCCTCGTCTCGGAAGCACTTCACGATCTGGAAGTAACGATCGAAGCCCGCCACCATGAAGAGCTGCTTGAAGAGCTGCGGGCTCTCGGCGAGCGCATAGAATTTCCCGGCGTTCATGCGGCTCGGGACGAGGAAGTTCCGAGCGCCGCCTGGCGTGTACTTGACCATGAACGGCGTCTCGAGCTCGAGGAAGCCCTGCGCGTCGAAGTAGCTGCGCGTGGTCTGGTGGATGCGGTGGCGGATGCGCAGCGACTTCTGGAGCGGCGCGCGACGGAGGTCGAGGTAGCGATACTGGAGGCGCTTCTCCTCGCCGGTGTCGATCTCGTCCTGGATCTCGAAGGGCGGCGTGTCCGACTTGTTGAAGACCACCAGCTCGACGGCGCGCACC
>JAYTZB010001469.1:0-2108 GCA_043742085.1 Polyangiaceae bacterium | reverse complement strand
CGAGGAGGCATCGGTCCAGGACCATGACCGCCCGACGGTGCCACCGCCGGGGAATTCGGCGACTCTCCGAAGACGAGCGTGCCCGTGCGTGCGCTCGGGGCTGCGCCCTGCGAAGCGCCGGCCATCGAAGGCTGCGTGCCGCGAGCGATGCCGCCGCTGCCGCCGACATTCCCGCCGTGCTGCTGCGCGGCCATCGGCGCCGGCGGAGCAGGCGCGCGGTACGGAGCTCCGCCGGCCGCTGCCGGCGGCGCGCCGCCCACGTGCGGCGCGGGAGCGGGGGGAGGCGCGGCTGCGATCGGCTGTCCGCCGCCCGCTTCCTTCGCGAGGATGACCTTGCGGATCTTGTCGATCAGCTGCTGCGTGTCGAAGGGCTTGTCGGCCCAGTCGTCCGCGCCAGCATCCCGCCCGCGATTCTGATCGTAAGGCGCATAGCGGCTCGCGAGCATGATGATGGGCGCGGACGGGCTGCGGCGTCGCAGCTCCTTCGCGAGGGCATAGCCGTCATCGCCACCGAGAACGGTGTCCACGACGAAGACCCCGGGGTTGTCCCCGAGCTTTGCGAATGCACCCAGAGCGCTCTGAGCGTTCTCGGCGGTGATGACTTGAAAATCCTCGCCACTAAAAGTGATCTCGAGGACCTTTCGCATCGTGACGCTGTCGTCGACAGCGAGCAGGGTCTTGGCCACTGGTCGTCTCCGATTTAGTCGCGATTGTGCGGAGGTGGGGCAACCCGTGTCAAGCTACCTGCGCGTGCTAGGCAAACGAACATGACAGGGTCCGCAGATAAGCCGGCCCGCGCGGGCGGCGATAAAAAGCTTGAACCTTTCTCGGTTCCACTGGATCTGAGCGGAACCGCGCTCGACGCCGCGGTCCGGGTGGCCTTCGGGCTCACGTGGGGCCGGGCTCGCGATCTCGTCCGGCGGGGAAAAGTGGCCATCGACGGCCGGACCGTGACCGATCCCGTGCGCTACGTGCGGACCGGCAATGTCGTCACCATCGATCTTGCGGCGAGGAACACCCGCACCATCGCCAGCGATCTGCCCGAGGGCGCGCTGGTCCACGTCGATCCCCACATCGTCGTGGTCGACAAGCCCGCCGGCATGAGCACGGTCCCCTACGACCCCGAGGGCATGGGCGCTTCGATCGCGAAGCGCTCGATGGAACGCGGCGAGGAGGTCACGCTCGACGAACGCGTCCGCGTGGCGCTCGCGCGTCGCGAGCGGAGCTCCGGCCGCGGCGGCAAGGCTCCTCCCACGCTCGGCGTCGTGCATCGGCTCGACAAGGAGACGTCCGGCCTCATCGTCTTCACGCGCACGTGGTCCGCGAAGAAGGCGCTCATGGACGAGTTCCGCGCCCACACCGTTCATCGTCGCTATCTCGCGATCGTGCACGGCGACGCCAAGGCCGGCACCATCAAGACCCACTTCATCGAGGACCGCGGCGACGGCCTCCGGGGCTCGATCGAGCATCGCAGCGGGCGCAAGAAGGCCGTCGGCAGCGAGCGCTCGCAGGTCGCGACGACGCACTTCGACGTGGTGGAGCGCCTCACGAGCAAGGCGTTCGGCGTCTGCACGCTGATCGCCTGTCGCCTCGAGACCGGGCGCACCCATCAGATCCGCATCCACCTCTCCGAGGCGGGGCACCCGGTGGTCGGCGAACGCGTCTACATTCGCGGCTATCGAGGCACGGTGGTGCCGGCTCCGCGGCTCATGCTCCACGCCGCCGAGCTGGGATTCGTGCATCCTGCAACCAACGCGGAAATGAAGTGGGAATCGAAGGTTCCCGCCGACATGCAGGACGTCCTCGACAGCCTCCGGGGCTGAACGCGGTATCGGTCGTGAGGGTGCCTCGACGCTTTGAACGGCGCCGGCTTTGTGGTTGGATGCGCCGCCTTTCAGGGCATTGAGGAGACCTCAGGGAACGATGGCGACCAAGGAAACCACGCAGGAAGCCGTCGACGCCGACATCGAGACGCGGCCCCAAGGCCATCCCAGCGGGCTCTACGTCCTCTTCGGCGCCGAGGCGTGGGAGCGCTTCTCGTACTACGGGATGCGCGCGCTCCTCGTCCTCTACCTGGTGAACAAGCTCGGGTACTCGCGCGAGCACGC
>JAYTZB010001468.1:0-1637 GCA_043742085.1 Polyangiaceae bacterium | reverse complement strand
GCCTGACGCGCTTCCTTCAGCGGCAGATGGAGGGGCGCCATGTCCGCGAGGTCCTTCGTGGCGGTGGCGGTCGCGCGCCTGGGAGAAGGCGCGATGGTGCCGAGCAGCATGGCGCGCTCGACGAAGTTCTTCAGCTCGCGGACGTTCCCCGGGAAGCTGCGCTGCGCGACCATCGCGAGGAACGCCTGCGGGAGATCGCCCTGGCCACCGAGCGCACGATGGAAGTGCGCGGCGAGCATGGGGATGTCCTCGCGGCGCGAGCGCAGCGGCGGCAGGATGACCTCGACGACGGCGAGGCGGTAGTAGAGATCCTCGCGGAACGTGCCCTCGTTCACGGCGCGCGCCAGCGGGCGATTCGTGGCCGCCACGATGCGCACGTCGACGGGGCGCGCGGTGTTGGCGCCGACGCGCCGGACCGAGCGCGTCTCGATGGCGCGCAGCAACTTGGCCTGCATGCCGATCGGAAGCTCCCCGATCTCGTCGAGGAACAGCGTGCCGCCGTCGGCCTCCTCGATGACGCCCTTGCGATCGGCGACGGCACCGCTGAACGCGCCGCGAACGTGACCGAAGAGCTCGCTCTCGAAGAGGTTCTCGGGGACGGCGCCGCAATCGAGCGGGACGAAGGGCTTGTCCCGACGCTTCGATGCGCCGTGGACGGAGCGCGCGACGACGTCCTTGCCGGTACCGGTCTCGCCTTGCACGAGAATGGTAGAGTCGCCGGCGGCGATGCGCTCGAGCATCGCGTAGACGCGGCGCATCTCGAAGCTGGTGCCGACGAGCTCGCCGAAGCTCTCGTTCGAGGAGACCTCGACGAACGCCGGCTCGTCGCCGACCTCGATGCGAACGGAAGAAGTGCCGATGCGGATGACCGCGCCGGCGGGGACCTCGGCGTCGTGGATGCGGACGCCTTCGCACGTCGTGCCGTTGGTGCTTCCGGCATCGCGCACGAGGATCGAAGATGGCTTCACGCGGAGCTCGCAATGCACACGCGATGCCATGCGATCGGTGAGCCGCAGGTCGTTGCCCTCGGAGGTGCCGATGCGCGCGACGCCGCCGTGCACGGGAGCGCGTATTCCCTTGTCGGGCCCGTCGACGACGACCAGCTCGACGGAGAGGATGCGCATCCCGCGCGCTTCGGCGGGAACTCGGGTGGTCTCGTCGTCGACGAAGTCGTTCACGGGGTGAACATATAGAGCGCGAAGTGTTTCCGCCAGGCGTCGGGATGGTCAGCGCGGCGATGACGATGCGTACGGATTGGGCCGCGGAGGCTTGTTTCCAGGCTCATCGGAGGTCGCCTTGGTGCGCGGACGTGGCGGAGCGGTGGACGCGCCGGACGCGCTGGACGCGCCGGACGCGCTGGACGCGCTGGCTGTCGCACGGGCGTTTCCTTCGGTCGCGAGCGGCCGAGCTTCGATCGCGACGGTGCGCGGCGCGGCCGGCACGGTCGACGCGGCGGTCTCCTTCGGTCCCGCGAAGAGCGCCGCGGCGGCGACGAGCGCAGCGATCCCCGCGAGAGCCGCGACGGCGAGGAGCGCGCGCGGGAAGCGGCGGCCCTCCGTCGGAGACAGCGAGGGGATGGGCGCGCCCGGCGGCTGGGACGTCGCGCTCTGCACGCGGCGTCGGCGATCGTCGAGGCT
>JAYTZB010001467.1:0-6481 GCA_043742085.1 Polyangiaceae bacterium | reverse complement strand
TATCGCGGTCCGAAGGACCTCGCGTGCCACGCACGCGTCGGGCTCACCAACCGAACGCGCACGCTCTACGGACCGCCCGGGCACGCCTACGTCTTCCTCATCTACGGCATGTACGACTGCTTCAACGTGGTCTGCTTCGGGGAGGGGAAGGGCCATGCGGTGCTCGTGCGCGGCGTCGAGCCCGTGCGCGGCGTGCCCGAAGGCGTACGTAGCGACGGCCCGGGGCGTCTCGCGCGCGCGCTCGCCATCACGCGCACGCACAATGCGCTCGACCTCGTCGAGTCGCCGCACCTCTTCATCGCGCCGCGCGCCAAGCGGCCCACCATCATCGCGTCGCCGCGCGTCGGCGTCGCGTATGCCGGCGAGATCGCCGAGGCGCCGTGGCGCTTCTACGATGCGTCGAGCAAGCACGTGTCACGACCGTCCCCGAAGACCATCGGTCTCGGCCTGCGGCGCGCTCAGTAGCCCGGCTCCTTGCCCTTCGGCGTGGAGGGGAGGGCGCCGCCCTCGATCACCTTCTTCACGTCGGCGAAGCGCTCGTTCGGGATCGGGATCGACAAGTTGTATTGTACAACCTTCCAGGCGCCTTGCGCATCCCGGAGGAGGGCGCCAGAGCCGCGCGCGGGGCCGAGGTTGGGGGTCGCGAGGTCCTCGTCGAACCACGCGACGTCGGAGCGCACCGAGAGGTCGCGGCGCGTCGAGCGGAACGCCCACGCCTTGCCGGCGGCGAAGCGAGGATGCGCATACGCGCGAAACTCGGGCACCGTCCATCGCTCCTTGCCGTCGGTGCCCAGGAAGACGCCGCCTTCGGCAAACAGGCTGAAATAGGTGGCTTCGTCGGCAGCGGCGGCGGCGGCGTGGAAGCGGTCGAGCGTCGCGGAGGCCTTCGTCATGTCGTCGGTCATGGCCGCTGCCGGCGGCATGCCCGCGACGAGGGTGGTGGGCGGCGATGCGGGCGCTTGCGGACAGCTCGACGAGGCCGCGCAGCCGGAGAGGGAGAGGGAAGCGGTCACGGTCACGGCCACGGTCACGGCCACGGCCACGGCCACGGCGATCGGCGAAGTGCGCGCGCTCATCGTGCCTTCGTAACAGATTCGGTCAGGGCGCTGCGAAGATGACCGCGCGTGCCGATGCTGCGGCGGAGGAGCGTGCCTCGTCGGACGCCGCGCTCTCCACGACGAGATGCAGCGCCTCGCCCTTCTTCGCGCAGACCGGCCCACGCGGAGGCACCATGCCCGACGTCGCGCTGGTGGTCTCGCCGCGCGGGGCGCCTGACTCGTCGGCGAACCATGCGCGTACCTGCACGGACGCTGCGAAGGCCGCGCGCACACACACATCGCGGTCCGCACGAACATCCGGCGAGCGCGGCGCCGCGTGCTCGACGCGCAGCGCTTCCCGCATGAGCGGCGCGTCGGTCGGTCCGCGAGCCGCGAGCGCATCGAGCGAAGGCAGCGTATCGAGCGCGGCGTTGGCGGCGTCCGCGTCGCGCGACGTCACGAGCGGACGCGGTGGCGGCACTCCTGGCGTGACGGGTATCCCGCCGCACGCTCCCGCATTCATCGCCAGCGCAGCGAGCGCTGCGCACGCCCACGAGGGAAGTGCGGCGAGCGCCGCGACCGACCTCACGCGCTCACGCGCGAGGCTGAGCCGCCATGTCCCGCGAGCTGCGGTTGTCCGCGGTCTCGCGCCCATCGATGCCGCCGCGCGTGGCGGCTTGCGTGTCGCGCGTGTCGCGCGTGTCGCGCGGGTCGCGCGGGTCGCGCGGGTCGCCATCGACGGCGTCCATGCGGCACGAGCCCTGGAACTCGACGCCGCGCTCGATGAAGAGCGACGGCGACTGGATGTTGCCGACGAGCTTGCCCGGCGCGTGGATCTCGATCGACTGGCTCGCGCGCACGTTGCCGTGCACGACGCCGCCGCGGATGATCACCGTCGCGACATCGATCTCGGCGTGGACCTCGGCGCCGTCACCGATGATGAGCGTGTCGTCGCTCTTGATCTCGCCCTTGAAGATGCCGTCCACGCGGACGCGACCTTCGAAGAACAGCTTCCCTTCGAAGCGGGTTCCGCGACCGAGGAGAGCCGTGATTTCCGTGGCGGGAAGAGCGTCCATGCGGTCCGCGGGGTAGCAGCGGAGCAGCCCCGCCGCAAGCCGTCGTGCCTTGGCAGCGCAGCGCCCGTGGCGTAAGCCGGTGGCCATGATCGCCATCGGCACCGACGCCCCGGATTTCGAGCTTCCGTCGAACGAGCTGACCCCGGAAGGCCGGCCCGGAAAGAAGATCCGTCTGAGCGATTTCCGCGGCAAGAAGCACGTGGTCCTCGCGTTCTACCCGCTCGATTTCAGCCCGACGTGCTCGACGGAGCACGCCTGCTTCAAGGACGACTCGCTGAAGCTCGACGGCGCCGGCGCGCAGGTGCTCGGCCTCAGCGTCGACAGCGCGTGGACGCATCAGGCGTTCGCGAAGCAGATGGGCATCGGGTATCCGCTGCTCGCCGATTTCCACCCCAAGGGCGAGATCGCTGCGAAATTCGGGCTCTACAACGCCGAACGCGGCATGACCAAGCGCGCCACGGTCATCATCGACAAGGCGGGCAAGGTGGCCTTCACGCAGGAGCACGAGGGCCAGCGCGACGACCAGGTCATCCTCGCCGAGCTCGCCAAGCTCGGTTGAGCGAGGTCGCTTCGATAAGCGATTTCCCCCTCGTTTGTAGGGAGAAGAGACGGCATGCTCTACTAGGGGCATGGCGTCTCCCTCACGCAGCCTTGCCCTCGCGGCGCTCTTCGCGCTCCTCGCTCCGTCGGTCGCATCCGCGCAAGGGACAGGCGTGACAGCGCCCCAGCCAACGGGTGCCGCAGGCGGCGGCGGCGCAGGCGGCGCGGCGGGCTCTCCGGCGCCGGCGAGCGGCGGCGACAACGGCACGGCCGGCGGCGCGGCCGCCGCGGGTGAGAAGAAGCCGTCGAGCCCGGGCAACGTGGGCGGTGTGAGCTTCCAGGACAAGCCGTCTCGACGCGCGCCGATCGGTCGCGCGGTCCTCCGTCGCTCCGGACCGATCGCGACGTTCCCCGGCTTCGAGCAGCTCCCCGACGGCGGGTCGCGGCTCTTCGTGCAGCTCAGTCAGTCGGTGCCGGTGGAGGAGCGCCGCGCGCAGGGCTCGGTCACGTACGTGCTCAAGGGCGCGCATCTGCGCGTGCACAACGACTCGAATGCGCTCGTGACCGTGCACTTCAACACGCCCGTCTTCCGCGCCCGGCTCACGCCGCAAGGCAACGATCTCCTCTTCGTCCTCGAGCTCCGGAGCGCGGCCGCGCCGACGTTCAAGCTCTCCGACAACCAGGACAAGTCATCGACGCTGCAGATCGATTTTCCGAAGGGCGACTTCATCAGCGGTGACGGCAGCGAGTCGCTTCCCTCCGAGACGAAGCCCACGCGTGCGCTCGGTCGCGTGCCCAAGGGCGCGAAGGCCTCGAAGGGTCAGAACGGCGCACCGGCGACGCCCCCCGACACGGCCGCGCCCGCGAACGACCCCGGCCCCAATCCGTAGTAAGCCTCGGCTCCTTGATCCGCCGTCGATCACGGAGCGCAGCCGCTCTCGCCGCCGTCGCGCTCGTCGCGCTCGGCGAGCGTCCGGCATTCGCGAGCGAGCCGCCCGCGGTCGACGAGGAGCAGGACGCCCTCGAGCTCGAGGCGCTCGGACCGCGCGGTAATCTCCGCACGCGCGCCGAGGAGGTCAGCTTCGACGCGCGGCAGCGAACCCTCGAGCTGATCGGCAACGTCCGTGTCGACTCGCCGCCGTTCCATCTGACCAGCCAGCGCATCCGCCTCACCCGCACACGCTACGGCATCGAGATCGACGGCAAGGGCTCGCTCGCGTTCTGCCCGTGCCTCGGCACGCCGCTCAAGGTCGACTTCGACGAGGCGCTGGTCGCGCCGCCCGGCGATCTCATCCTGAAGAATCCGACGCTGCGGTTCTACGACGTGCCGATCCTCCCGCTGCCCTATTTCTGGCTGCGATCGGACGAGAAGCTCGGTCTCCTCCCGCCCGATGTCGCGTACCGCGGACAGGACGGCCTCTACGTCGGCGGCGGCGTGCACGTGCCGTGGAAGAGCCACGGCCAGAAGGTGGCGCTCGACCTCCGCGGCGGCGCGTACGTGCTCGACGGCTTCGTCGTGGATGCTCGTCTGCGCACGGTCTCGAGCACCACCAAGATCCGCTACGACCGGTTGCCCGGACCCACGAGCGACGACGGTCTGCTCGTCGATGCGCGCGGCGCGACGTCGAGCGGCGAGCTGGGTGTCGCGTGGGACGCGGACCTCCTGAGAGGAACGCGCGGCGTCGCCTCGACCACCGAGCTCGACGCGGCGTCGCGAAGGTGGGACCGCGCCGCGGCCGAGGGTGCGCTGCGCGGCGGGCCCTTCGTGGTGTCGACGGCGATGCGCGCCGTCACGCGACGCGGTGGCAACCTCACCGACGTCGACGCTGCGGGACCGATCGTCTCGGTACGCGCGTCGGGCGCCGCCGCTCCAGCGGTCACGTACGATGCGACCATCGAGGGCGGCTCGCTACGGACGTCAGACGGAGCGGTCTCGCGTGACGCCCTCAGCTTCGCGCGGGCCGAGGCCGGCGGGCGCGCCGTGGGAACGCTGAGCGCGCTCGAGGCTTCGCTCGCGCTGCGCGGCGCCGCCGACGTCGCGGCCGACGGCACGCATCATGGCTCCGATCGCGCAGCCTCGGCGCGCGCTCGGCTCGGGGCGCCGCTGGCGAAGCGCTTCGGCGCCGGAGCGGACGCTGGCGGCGCGGGCGACGCGGCCGATGGCACTGACGACGCGCGCGGTCGTGCGCCGTGGGTGCACGTGATCGATCCTCATGCCGAGGCCGCGGTCCTCCACGCGCATGGTGACCAGCTCCTCGGCATGTCTCCGGCGCGCAGCGCGTCCGGCATCGACGGCACCACGACCCTCCTCGACGCCGGCATCACGACCACCGTCGGACGATGGAGCTCGAAGGAGGCGTTCGAGCTGGGTCTCGTCGGCGGTGCGGCCTTCGGGGCCCGCGGCGACCCGGCTCGCGCGCTGCCGCTCGCACGCGGCCGCGCCGCCGCGACGCTCGTGTGGCTCGGAGCATCGGCCGACGTCGCGTCCGTCCTCGGCGGCGAGAGCGACGCCGCGCTGTCGAGCGGCACGTCGAATGGATTCGCCGCCGTCGGTCGAGCGCGCCTCGGCAGAGCGGACGGCCTGCGCCTCCTCGCCAACGTCGCCGCGCGCGCCGGGATCGATCCCGTCCTCGCCCGCGCCGTCGTCGACGCGCCGCTCGAGCCAGCGTCGGGATTCCTCGTGCAGGAAGGCACGACGGGCGGCGCGGGTCTGGTCGTGCCCTGGGTGCACGCGGTCACCACGTCGATCGGCGCCGATGGCGATGCCACGCGTCGCGAGCTGGTCGCTGCGCGTGCCGGCATCGAGCTCCGCGATCGCTGCGGCTGCTTCACGTTGCGCGTGATGGGCGCCCATCGCATCGGTCGCGAGGGCGTCGACGTGTGGCTCGCCCTGGATTTTGCCGCCGATCGCTGAGCGCGCGCACGGCAAACACCGGCGCTCACTTCGCTTCGCACGCGTGCAGCTCGGCGCACGCGGCGGCGAAGTCCTTCATGATCGAAGCGTCGGAGCTGCTGCAGACGGTGTCGGGATCGAGGCCGCGCCGGGTGGCTGCGGCGTTGATGGCGTTCTGGATGGCGCTGCAGTCCTTGCCGGAGTCATGCCCGGCGCCTGCGTCGCTCGCGCCGGCGTCCTGATCGGGGCTGGGGGTGGTCGACGAGCAGGCGCAGAGAAATGCACAGACGAGGAGTGCCGCGACGGGCTGAAGGAGAGAGGCGCGCATGGTCGCATTCCTAGCACTCGCGCCGCTCCGTGGCGGCCGACTGCGACGAACCGGCTCCTTGTTGAATTCGCATCTCAACATCGCTTTCACGTCTTCTCCTTGCGTGCTGCGCGTGGTGGTGGCTCTAATCACTTCATGAAGGGCGACGCCAAGGTCATCGACCTACTCAACGAGATCCTCACTGGCGAGCTCACCGCCATCAACCAGTACTTCCTGCACGCGAAGATGTGCTCGAACTGGGGTTACAAGCGGCTCTACGAGCACATTCGCAAGGAGTCGATCGACGAGATGAAGCACGCCGATCAGCTGATCGAGCGCGTGCTCTTTCTCGAGGGGCTGCCCAACGTGCAGCGGCTCGGCAAGATCAACATCGGTCAGACGGTGATCGAGCAGCTGAAGAACGACCTCGCGGTCGAGATGGAGGCGGTCCCGCGCCTCAACAAGTCGATCGAGCTGTGCCGCCAGACCGGCGACAACGGCACCGCCGAGCTGCTCGAGGACATCCTCGTCTCGGAGGAGGAGCACGTCGACTGGCTCGAGGCCCAGCTGGAGCTCGTGAAGCAGGTCGGCGAGGCGCATTACCTGGCGCAGCAGATCCGCGAGTAGC
>JAYTZB010001466.1:0-2965 GCA_043742085.1 Polyangiaceae bacterium | reverse complement strand
AGGCACAGGCTCGCCATGCGCGCGGTGCCGATGGCCATGTCCTCTTCGCGCGGGTGCTGGAGGAGCACCACGTGCGTCTTCGTGTCGATCGACGTGAGGTGCTCGCAGTAGCAGACACGCGTCGGCCGCTCGCAGCGCGGACAGACCTCGCGAGGCTCGAAGTCGAGCGGGAGCGAGCGCTTCATTCGATGCCGCCAGCGCCGCTGTTGGGATCGTGACGGAGCGCGCCCTCGGGGATGCCGCCGGTGACCGCGCCGGTCTCGTACTCGCCGCGCGACCAGAGTGTGCGCTCGACCATCGCGCGAAACACATGCATCAGCGCGCGCTCGATGTCGGGGCCCCGATCGCCCTCGAGCACGCGCAAGCAGCGACCGATGGCCTCCACGGTGGCGAGCCCGAAGGGATGCGCCTCGGAGCGAAGTCGATAGATGGAAGGTGCACCGATCGGCAGCGAGACGCATGGCACGGTGCGCATGCCGGGCACGCGATTGCGCACCTTCGAGGCCTGTCGCCAGTTCCCGTCGGGCACGATGAGGGTGACGGGACGATCGTCGCCGGCGACCGTCGCGACCGACTCGAGCGGCACGGCGTCCTCGTGCGGAAAGAGGAAGAGCGGCCGCGTGGTCCCGTCGAGCGCGATGGGATCGTCGGCGGGCTGCTCGGCGCGACCGCGGACGATGACCTCGCTGTTGGGCATCGCCTCGAAGGCGAGGCGACCGGTGTTGGTGGGCTTGCGGTCCTCGGCGCGATGGATGACCAGGATGAGGCGCGTGCGCGTCTCGAGCTTCGGGATGAGCGCGCACACGCACAGGCTCGAGTGCATGCGGCAGCGCCAGCAGCGACTGGCGGCGTTGTTCCGGCGGCTCATGCGGGCCCGCCCGCCGAGGGCGCGGCTGATACCGCCGTCGGGAGTCCCAGCTTCACGAATGCGCTCACGAGGTCCTCGGGCAGCGGCGCCTCGACCACCATGCGTGCGCCGGTCGCGGGATGCTCGAACTCGAGGCGGCTCGCGTGGAGGGCGAGTCGATGAAGGTTGTATTCTGCACGGTAGTGCCTGTTGATGACGCCGGAACCGTAGGTCACGTCGCCCACCAGCGGATGATTCGCATGCCGGAGGTGGCGGCGGATCTGGTGGAGGCGACCGGTCTCGGGGACGGCAGCGACGAGGGAGCAGCGATCGACGGGAGACCGCAAGACGAGGCGAAAACGCGTTCGCGCCTCGACGCGTGGGCCACCCTCGCCGCGCTCGCCCTTCGGGATGGCGTAGTCGATGACGCCCTCTGCGGGAGGCTCTCCGCGAACGAGCGCGAGGTACGTCTTCTCGACGCGATGCTCCTCGAACGACCTCGAGAGCACGGCCGCCATCGGCCGGCTGCGCGCGAATAGCAGCGCGCCGCTCGTACCGCGATCGAGGCGGTGGATGGGATGCACGTGCTCGCCGAGGATGTCGCGCACGCGGAACATCGCCACGTCGTCGTCGTTGTCCCATCCGCGATGGACGAGCAGCCCCGAGGGCTTGTTGGCGACGACGACGTGCTCGTCGACGAAGAGGAGATCGATGCCGCGCTCGCTCACGACGGCGTTCTCCCAACGGCGCTCGACCGGCGATCCATCTCGTTGCAGACGATGGTGATGGCGTCGTCGGCGTGGAGGCTGATCGGTCCGACGCCGATGGCGACCGCGCCGGCGGCGGCCAGGCGCGCGCGCGTCGGCTCGTCGAACCCGTGATTGTCGCCGACGAAGACCACCACGTCGTCGGAGGCGAGCGGACCATCACGCAGGTCGCGCGCGTTCTCCTCGAGGACGTAGGTGGCGACGGCACGGCCCTCGCCGCTGCCGTTCACGGCGTCGCTGCCGAGATCCGCGAGCACTGCGTCCACGCCGCCTCGCGCCACCGCGAGTCCGGGCCGGATCTCGACGAACACGTTCGGCTCCGCATCGGCTGCGCTGCGCGCGAGCGCCTTCTGCACCGTGATGGCGAGCATGCGCTCGTCGGGCCGGATGAAGCGCACGTGTCGTCCGTCGACGCGGAGCACGCGCGGCGCCAGCGGGCCGCCGAGCAGCACCAGGTATGCGATGGTGTCGCGCCGGAGCCCATGCGACACGAGCAGCGACGCGCGCAGACAGCGGAGGAGGACGTCGAGCCGCCCGCTCGTCCCCGGGATGTCGAGGAGGGAGAACTCCGGCGACGCGGTCGCGGTCTGACCGACGATGACGAAGCGCCGGGTCATCGCGCCAGCACCTCGGCCATGAGAAGCCGGTTCTTGGGGGTGATGTCGGCCGGAATGAGATGCGTGTAGACCGCATATCCGCTGGCACGCAGGCGAGCGGCGCGCGTCATGTCGATGGCGAGCGGGGCATCGACCCAGCCGTCCACGCCGCCGCGATCGCAGGTGGCCTTCTCGTGACAGCAGGGGAGCACGACGACCCGCGCCCGCGCGGCGATGGCGCCGTCGAGGACGTCGTCGGTCAGCGCGCCGCACGCATGCGCGGAGACGACGAGATCGCCGGCGAGGATCGGCACGTGCTCGATGGCGCGCTCCTCGATCGTGATGCGACCGGCGAGGCGCGGCCACTCGCGCACCATCGCCTCGGCGATCTTGGCGGCGCTCGGCGGTAGACGGGTATCGACGGCGAGCGCGGTCCCCGAGGTGTCGTCGAGGAGCAGCATCAGATGCGCGAGCAGCCCGTGCCCGCACGCGAGGTCGACGACGCGCCCGCCGCGGAAGCGCCGTCGCGCGCGGCGAGCGAGCTCCCACGATTCGTAGAGCTCCTTGCGCGGCAGGCAGTCGGCCTCGCAGACCGTGCGGCCGATGCGATCGAACAGCGTCTCGCCCTGGAAATGCGAGGCGGAGCGGGGCGTCAGCTTGACGCGGCTCGAGTGCGCGAAGCCGACCACGCGCGCACTCTACCAGGAACGCGGCCTTTTCCCTGCGCTCTGGGCGCTGGCCGAAGCTCATCCCCA
>JAYTZB010001465.1:0-3493 GCA_043742085.1 Polyangiaceae bacterium | reverse complement strand
GCGGCGAGCGCGGAACGGTAGCCGCCGCCGCAGTAGAGGACGACCTCGGCGTCGGTGTCGGGGATCGCCTTCTCGATGTCGCGCTCGATGATGCCCTTCGACAGGTGGCGCGCGCCCTTGATGTGCCCGGCGGCAAACTCGCTCTCCTCGCGCACGTCGACGAGCTCGAAGCGAGCGCCGTCGGCGATGCGCGCGGCGATGTCTTCGGTCGAGGTCTCGACGATGCGCGCTCGGACCGCCTCCGAGAGCTTCAGGAAGCGCGGGGAATGATCCATCTCCAATTTCTTACCCCGACTTCGTCACCAGCAGTAGCCCCGATTGCGGCGCCGCGGCGAGCGGAGTAACCCGCGCGCATGGATCCCGTCGTTGCGAGCGATCTCGTCGTCAGCGTGCTCGCGCGCATCCGCGAATCGATCCGCCCGGATCTGGTGTCGCAGGAGGCCTCCGACCTTGCCGAGTACGGTCGCGATTGGACGCGCGTGGTCGCGCCGGCTCCGAGCGCCATCGCGTTTCCGCGCAGCACCGAGGAGGTCTCCAAGCTCCTCGCAATCTGCAACGAGGCGGGGATCGCCGTCGTGCCGTCCGGTGGTCGCACCGGCCTCGCCGGCGGAGCGGTCGCAGCGCGCGGCGAGATCGTGCTGTCGCTCTCGCGCATGCGCCGCATGGACGAGGTGGATGCGCTCGGCGGAACCGTGCGCGTGCAGGCCGGCGCCGTGACCGAGGCGGTCCATCAGCACTGCGCTTCCCTCGGCTACACGTGGCCCGTCGACTTCGCGTCGAAGGGCTCGAGCACGGTCGGCGGGAACATCGCGACCAACGCCGGGGGCGTGAAGGTCATCCGCTACGGCCTCACGCGGCAGTGGGTCCTCGGCCTCGAGGTGGTGCTGGCATCGGGTGAGGTGCTCGAGATCGGCGGCGCCCTCGAGAAGAACAACACCGGCCTCGACCTGCGGCAGCTCTTCATCGGCAGCGAAGGCACGCTCGGTGTCGTCACCGAGGCGACGCTCAAGCTCGCGCGCCTCCCCGGCGCGACCGCAGTGATGCTCCTCGGCGTCGCCGACGTCGCATCGGTGCTGAAGCTGTTTCGTGAGGCGCGCTCCGCTCCGTTCACGCTCGCGGCGTACGAGTTCTTCTCGCAGAAGTGCCTCGACCGCGTGCTGTCGCATCGCAAGCTCCGGCCGCCGATCGGCGAGCCATGCAACTACTACGTGCTCATCGAGGCCGAGGGCGACGGCAGCACCGAGGCCGACTCCGCGCGTCTTCGCGAGAAGCTCGAGCCCTGGATCGGGGGGATCTTCGAGGCCGGGCTCGCCAAGGACGGCACGCTCGCGCAGCACGGCGGCGAGGCCCGCGATCTCTGGGCGCTGCGCGAGGGCATCAGCGAGAGCCTCAGCGCCACTGGCCTCCCGCACAAGAACGACGTCGCGCTGCCCATCGCGCGATTGGATGCATTCTGCAACGAGCTCGACGACGTGTTCCTCAAGCGCTACCCGGGCTGGGAGATCTGCCTCTTCGGTCACGTCGGTGACGGCAACCTCCACATCAACGTGATGAAGCCCGATGACCTGGACCGCGCCGAGTTCTTCACGAAGACGAAGGAGGCCGACCGCGATCTCTTCGCGCTCGTGCAGCGTCATCACGGGAGCATCTCGGCGGAGCACGGCATCGGTCTCCTGAAGAAGCCGTTCCTCTCCTACTCGCGCAGCGAGGCCGAGATGGCGGTGATGCGAGAAGTGAAGCGCGCGCTCGATCCGCGTGGCACGCTGAACCCTGGGAAGGTGATCGACGCGTCATGAAGACCGGAGCAGGCCGGACGAGAAGGGCGCTCTCCATCGCCGTGTTCGGCGTGCTCGGCGCTGCGGCCTCCTGCACGACCAGCGTAGAGGAGAAGATCCCTGCGACCGCCCCGCCGTCGCGGCACGCTGCGATGCGCGACGCGCTCACCACCGACGCGCGCGGCCTGTCGTTCGCGGACGGCGACTGGCTCGAGGATCTCGGTGATGCGCCGTTCTTCGGCCTGGCCTGGCTGTCGCGTCGCGCGGCGGACGGTCCGCTGCCCGCGGAGGACGCCGCTCGCCTCGATGCCTCGCTGGCCCGCGCGCGCGTGCTGCTCGCGTCCGATCTGCTGAGCGGCGACCTCCAGGAGAAGGTGATGGCGGCGCTCGGCGTCATCGAGCACGTCGCCGCCGCTCACGAGGCTGGCGACGGCGCGGACGTGGTGGCCGTCGATGCGTTCCTCGACCGTCTCGATCACCTGGTGATGGGCCTCGGCGACTACCTCGCCGGCGTGGAGGACACGAGCTGGGCGGTGCGCACGTATGGCCCGACGGCGGTGACGGCGCTCGTGGCGCTGGTGCACGCGCAGTACGCTTTGCTCATCGCCAATGCCCTCGCACCCGACCACCTCGCGCGGGCCATCACGCTCGAGCAGCGGATCACCGATCGCGCGCTGGTCGATCTCAGCGACGCCGCATCGGGACGCACGGCTCGCGCCTACGCGACCGGACCGGGCCGCGCGGGGATCGATCTCTACCCGAACGTCTCGATGATCCTGCTCGAGGGCCGGCTCTTCCGGCTCACGAAGGACGAGACGTACCGCTTGCAGGCACGCTCGCTCTACGGCGCGATCCAGCCGCTCAAGCTCGAGGACGTGCCGGCGCGCTATGCGTCGCCCTACGCCGCGGTCACGCTGGGCGCGAAGACGCGCGACGTCGCGACGCTCTCCAGCCAGAACTACCTCGCGCTCGCACTCATGGTGCTCTTCGAGATCACCGGCGACACGAAGTTCTCGGACGAGGCCGATCGCGTGCTCGATGCCATCGAGACCATGCGCGGTCCGTGGTGCCTCGCGCAGGTGCACACCGAGAAGTGCGCGCCGGCATGCACGACCGGGCAGGCCTGCGTGACCACGTCGTGCACGGCCGACCGTTGCACGACCGGCCTGCTCCATCACGAGGTCGACGGTCGCCTCGCGAATGCCAGCGACCCGGTGCTCTTCTGTTCGGGATGCAACCTGCAGGCGCTCTACGTGATCGGGTATCGCCGCGCGCTCGCCGGCGAGGCGTTCTGAGCGCGGCATGAGCCCGCCGCCGCCGTTCGCGAAGAAGAGGGCGTTCGTCCGGACCAAGCGCACGTGGCTCTTCGTGGCGTCGGTGGTGATCTGCTTCTTCGGCTTTCCGATCGCCATGCAGGGCGTGAATGCGGTCATCGTCGGGCACCGTCTGCTGGCCAGCCTCCTGGGCCTCATCGCCTATTTCGCCGGCTTCGCCGGCGCGATGCAGGCGTGGAACCGATGGTGGCGAGAGGAGCGCGGCGACCTGCGCGCCGACGAGACCGGACTCTGGCGAGGTAACGAGCTGGTGCTCCGCCGCTCCGCAGTCCGGCACGGCCATGTGCTTCGTCGCGACGATCGAATTTTCGTGCGCCTGGGCCGGATGCTTGGCAGCGTCGACATCGAGGTGGCCGACGAAGAGGAGGGCAACGCTCTCCTCGC
>JAYTZB010001464.1:0-2032 GCA_043742085.1 Polyangiaceae bacterium | reverse complement strand
GCTACGAGCTCCGAGCGAAGCGCCACCGGCGCGTTACCGACGCGACCGAGGCCGATCCCGTCGGGCTCCGGCTTGCCCGAGGTCTTCGCGAACGGACGGAGCGCTTCTCGCGTCGCCGGGTCGACGCCACACGCATCGGCGAGAAAATCGTTGGTACCGTCGCGAGCGACGTCGAGCGCGGTGTGTGGGCTGTAGAGCGCGATGCCGCGACGGACCGCGTCGGCCCACAGCGCCTGGTGCGGGACGCGCTTCACCGCGGCGAAGATGGGCGGATGGTACGCGACGACGAGGCTCGCTCCTCCCGCTGCCGCCTCGGCCGCCACGTCGGCGGTGTAGTCGACCGTGACGAGGACCTTCGTGATGTCGGCAGCGGGGTCGCCCACGAGGAGCCCGACGTTGTCCCAGCTCTCGGCGTAACGAAGCGGCGCGAGCTCGTCGAGCACGGTCATCACGTCCGCGAGCCTCATGGGTCGAGCCTCATAGCTTGAAGAAGCTCTTGATCTGGCTGATGAGTCGCTTCGAGCGATCGTCCTTGGGCTCGATCATGGTGTCGCGGGTCGTCGCCACCGCCTCGAGCTCGGCCTGCCGCTCGAGCAGCAGGTCGCTGATCTTCTCGATGACACCGGTGTTGGCGGCGAGCGTGGAGTGGAACGCGTCGTGGCTCACGACGAGCAGCTCGCACTCCGTGTCGGCGCGCACCGAGGCCTTCCGCTGTTCGCCGGTCATGAGGCCCATCTCGCCGAAGAACTTCCCAGACGACAACCGCGCAATCTCGCGCGGCGTGCGATCTTCGCGAGGCAGCTCCACCACCACCTCGCCACGGTCGATGATGAAGAGCTCGCCCGACGAATCACCGAGCGAGACGATCATCTCGCCTGGCGCGTAGAGGCGAACCGCCGCCGCGGCCGCAAGCGAGCGGTGCGCCTCGGGCGGGAGCACGTCGAGAAAATCGACGCAGCGCAGCACCCGATCACGTCGCTCCAGCTCGCGCTCCAGCGAGCGACCGCGGCTCTCGTCGGAGATTGCGTGCATGTGCACGGTGCGCTGCGGATACGGGATCTGCACCTCGCCGCGCTGGAGCGCGTACCAGACGCGATCGCGAACGTGCCCATCGACGCGGTCGCGCGAGGCGAAGTCGTCGGTGAAGAAGTGGATGGCGTACTCGATGCCGCTCTCGCCGAAGTTGCGCGTCTGGACCCAGGCCGGCGGATCGGCCAGGACGCCCGGCGTGTTGGCCAGGGCGGCGAGGATGGCGTCGTGCACGCGCCGCGGCGACGACTCGTACGGTCCCTGGACGGTGATGGTCCGCCGCGAGACGTGCGAGGGCTTCGAGTAGTTGCGAATCGGCGCCTTCGCGAGCAGCGCGTTCGGAACGATGAGCTCGACGAGCTCGCTCGTCATGACCGTCGTGGCGCGCCAGTTCACCTCGGTGACCTGACCGATCTGCCTCGGGTCCGGGTCGAACTGGATCCAGTCACCGACCTCGAAGGGCCGCTGCATCTGGAGCGCGAGGCCGCTCACCATGTTCCCGAGCGTGTCCTGCAGCGCGAGACCGATCACTGCCGTGAGGAGCGCGGAGGTCGTGAGCAGCGAGCCCGGCTCGACCCCCACCGCACGCAGCGTGAGCATGAGCACGACGACGTAGACCACGGCTTGGGTGACGTCGCGGAAGATCCGAGGCGGCGCGCGGTGGGTCCGGCGACCGAAGACGACGTCGACGGCGAGCAGCACGAGGCTGCGCCCGCAGGAGGCGAGCAAGAAGAAGGTGTAGAGGAACGCGAAGACGCGTCCGACGCTGGCGTTGTTCTCGAGGACCGCCGCCAGGACGCCGAAGAGCGCGGCGAGGAGGAGATACGCGAGCGGGAGTCGCGTGCGTGCCTTGTCGGCCTTCGGCAACAGGAAGTGCGCAAGGACGAGCAGGGCCACGGCCGTGGCAATGCCCACGACATCGAGGGACCGATCGGTCCTGGCCAGCCCGATTAGCGCATCCATCCGAGCGAAGCGCTGATGCTACCACGCTCACCGCTCTCGC
>JAYTZB010001463.1:0-12341 GCA_043742085.1 Polyangiaceae bacterium | reverse complement strand
CGCCCGGATTTCGGGGCGATCGCCGCGCGCGAGCTCGCGCCGCGTTGCCGTCGCCGCCTCTGGGACATCGAGCGCAACGCGCATGCGCTGCTTCGCGCGCGGACGGGCGAGCTCCTCGCCATCGCCGAAGGAGCAGGGGAGGGAACGGTGATCTTTGGTTAGCCGCCAGCGCTGCCCGAGTCGCGCGAGCCGCAATGCGCGCGGCGCGGTCAGCGCGCCGGCGCGATGTCGGCGGCGTCGCCGAGAGCGCCGCGTGCGAGGACCTCGATCGCCTCCGCGAGCGCCGGGGTCTCCGCCGTAGCCGCGGCGCCGAGGCCGACGACGTACCGCGCGACCTGCAGGATCGCGTTCGTCTCGACGGTCACGCGAATGCGGCCGCCGTTCGGGATCGTCTGCACCTTCATCGTGGGCAGCAGGTTGTTCTGTACCCAGCGAGCCTCGGGCTCCCGCACCACGAACGACAGCTCCGCAACGGCTCCTCCGGCATTGAAGCCGTCGACGCTGGCGCGGTGGAACGTATCGATCGCCTTCGTCTCGGACGAGCGAAACTTCTCGTTGGGATCGAGGTGAGCCGAGAGGATGTTCTCGACGCGAAACCACTTCAGCTTGTCCTCGCGATGACACGTCGCGATGAACCGTGCCGGCCTCCCGAGGAAGACGCGGTGCACCGACGCATGGCGAATCGACATCTGCCCTCGGCTCGCGGTGAAGTAGCGGAACCAGAGCGAACGCTTCTGGGCCGCCGCGTCTTCGATGAGCGCGAGATAATCCTCTTCCTGCTTCGTGGACGTCGGCGGGACGACTTCGACAGGCAGGGTGTTCACGCTGCCGCCCTGCGGCAGGTTGCGAAGCACCGTCTCGAGCAGACCATCGCGCGTCTTGCTCTGGGGCAGTCGCAGGAGATGGCGGAGCAGCTCGGGCAGCTGCTCGCGCGAGAACACGACGCCGCCGGGGAACCAATCCTTCGGAACGCTCCAGTAGACATGCGGGTGATCCTCCTCGCGTTCGAGGTGGAAGACCTCCTGAAGCTCCTTCAGCTTTTCGCGAACGGCCGGCGTCGTCATCTCCAGACGCTCCGCGAGGGCTTTCTGCGTCCAGGTTCGCTGGTCGAGGAATGCTTGCACGAGCTGAACGACGGTGACGGTACTGCTGCGTTGACCCACGGAGCGATGTTAACCGGAACGCAGGTGCGCTCCAGGTAATCTGACGAAGATGCCTCTCGCGCACTCGCTCGTGACGGCGCCGTCCGTCACCGCCGACCATCCGCCGACGCGCTGGATGCTCTTCCTCCATGGGATCCTCGGCTCGGGCCCGAACTGGCGCACGTTCGCCAAGCAGATCGTCGCGGCGAAGCCGGAGTGGGGAGCCGTGCTCGTCGATCTCCGCCTTCACGGTGAGTCGCAGCAGGGCTTTCCTCCGCCTCATACCCTCGCTGCAGCCGCGGGCGACGTGCAGGAGCTCATCACGACGCTCGAGCGTGGAGGCGCGTCAGGAGGTGCGCCCGTCCGGGGCGTGCTCGGACACAGCTTCGGCGGCAAGGTGGCGCTCGAGCTCGCGCGTCAGCGCAACGGCGACCTCGATCAGCTCTTCATCATCGACTCGACGCCCAGCGCACGTCCTGACGGACGTGGCTCCGAGTCGACGCGGCACATCGTCGAGCTCCTCGCGAATCTGCCGAACGAGTTCCGGGATCGCGCCGCCTTCACGGCGTGGATCGAAGCGCAGGGCGTCTCACGGCCCACTGCGATGTGGCTCGCGATGAACGTGCGCCCGCTCCCTCAAACGACGCGCTTCGTATTTCGCGTCGATATCGCCGGGATCCGCGAGATGCTCGCCGACTACTTCCGCGTGGATCTGTGGGGCTTGCTCGAGCACCCGCCCGCGGCGTCGCCGATGCAGACGCACCTCGTCGTCGGTGGGCGGTCGGGCGTCGTCGACCAGGCCGACCGCGAGCACGTCAAGCGATGTCCGAAGACGACGCTCGACGTGATCGAGGAGGCGGACCACTGGGTCCATGTCGACGCGCCCGATGCGCTGCGCGCGCTCGTGCTGGGTTACCTGGGCGCGGTCAGTTGACGTCGTTGTCGTCGGTGCCGTTGCCGGCGGCGGCGGCGCCGTCATCCTCGTCCTCGTCATCCTCGTCCTCGTCGTCTCCCGCGGACTTCGCGGCCGCTTCGCCGGCCTTCGGCGTGAACACGATGCGGCCGTCGCCGTTCGAGTCCGCGAGCGCCTTGGGAAGCGCCGCGTACTCGGCGGGCACCTCGCCGATGTCCTTGCCGCGCTCGAGCGCGCCCAGCTCCTGAGCGACCCACACGTCGAACGGAACGAAGCCGCCGATGCGTGCGACGCCGTTGTCCCAGGAGAGCTGCAGCACCGGGTATTCACCGGCGTCGTCCGGCGTCCCGCAGTAGAGGCACGACGGACGCGACACCTCGCCGTTGAAGTAGACGACGTCCTCCGTGAGCATGTCGTACGCCTCGCCGAACGCCGCGACAGCCTCTTCGCCGAAGGCCTCCTCGACCACGTCCTCCAGGGACATGCCCTCGATCTCGGCCTCTTCGTCGTCGTAGTCGATGCCGATCCAATCGGTGTCGGTGGTGAGGAGCTCCTTCATTCCCGCCGAGATCGACTCTCCGTTCGGGAGCACCATCTTCTTCGCCAGCGACGAGGTGAGCGGCTCGGGGGTAGCGAGGATGCCGCTCGCATTGCCGGATGCCGTCGCCTTCTTCACGAGCTTCGCGCCGCGAAGCACACCGGTGTCTTTTTTCGATGCCATGGCTCGCGACCTTCGGCGAGCTGTGCTCCGGCGTCAACGCGGCGACGCGTCACCCCGCGTCACCCCCGCGTGCGCGCGGCTCCGCCGACTTCGTCGTACGTTCGCGGCTCAGTCGAGACGCATCTTGACCGGCACGGTCTCTTTTTGCATCGCGCCGCTGGTGTGGGGCCATGATCCCCAGCAGTAGATTTCGCGGGCACCGGTGAGCGCGCAGGAGCTCGCGCCTCCGACCGCGACATCCACCGCGGACGCCACGTCGCGGACCGTCTCCGGCGCCATCGCCTCGTATCCCGTCGTCTCGCCGCGTCCCAGCGCGCCGTACGAGCCCATTCCCCAGCACGTCACGCTGCCGTCGGTGAGGACGGCGCAGCCGTGCGTCTGCGCGATGCGCACCTTGCGCGCGCGCTTCACGCCGGCGCTCGTGATGTTCGATGCACGCGCCTCCCCGCCCGCAAACAAAGAGTAGAGCTCGCCCCAGCACCTCACCTCGCCGCCGGCGATGCCGCAGAAGGCGCCGCCGCTCGCGCTCATTCCCTCGAGGCCAGCAAGCTCCGGCACCGCGACGGGGCGAGTGCTCTGCGCGGCGTGCATCATGTGCTCGCCGCCGAACAAGGTGCGGCCCCAGCACATGACGCCGCGCCGGCGTGTCGTCGCGCACGTGGTCGAGCCTCCGACCGCGACGCTCGTGACGTCCTTCACGCCATCGACGAGATCGGCCTCGACCAGCTCGTGCGCCGCCGGGAGGTAGTACGCCGAGCCGCCCGTCTGGCCGCTGTCGTTGCGACCCCAGCAGCGCACCGTACCGTCGGCGAGAACCGCACACGCTCGAGCGTCGCTCGTGAACACTCGTCTGGCGCCGCTGACGCCGGCGACCACCACCGGCTTGTCGCTCCGGTCGGCGCGCAGGTGCGCGCCCAGCTGTCCGTAGGTGTTGTCGCCGAAGCAGAGTACCTTGCCGGCGCGCGTCGCGACGCAACCGAACGTGGGACCGAGCGCCAGGCTCACGGCGTCCTCGATGCCTTCGAGCGGTGGCGTCGACGTGAGCGCGACGTCTGCGCTCGGCGCGTTCGAGCAATGAACGCGGCCTGCGGCGCGGACGCAGAGCATCTGCGCGTCGACCCCGATCTCGAGGGGCGCGACCTCGTCGGCGGCGATCGGCTCGGCTGGCCTCACGATGGTCGCGATCGCCGGCGCAGGGGCGACCACGATCGCCGTGGGGTCGACGGCGGTGCCGGCACCGGCACCTTGCGCAGCGCCTCCGCACGCGCTCGCGAGGAGGCAGGCCACGGCGAGACAGCGTCGCGGCATCAACGCTGCCGGGCTCCGGCGAGGTCGACGCGCATGCGGCGCACCGCGCTCGTGTTGCCAGCCTCGTCCATCACGGCGATCCCGAGCCACGCAGCGCCTGACGTCGGAAACGGGAAGGCATGCGGATCGCAGAGCGACGTGCGGCCGAGATCGAGCCGGCCGGCATGCGCGGTGGCCACTGCCGTGGGCGGCTTCCTCGTGTCGATGGCGCCGCTCGCATCGCCCAGCCACACCGCGTAGACGAGCTGCGCATCGCGGCGTCCGGGATCTTCGGCCACCACGCCCTCGATCGTGACCCACGGTCCAGGGACCATGCACATCGACCCCATCGGGTTCGTGTTCTTGAAGGCGATGGCCGGTCCCATCGCGTCGATGCGCGGCGCGGTGCCGTCCGAGGCGCGGCCCGTCCGGAACGTGCCGAAGACACGGCTCGATGGGATCTGCGTCGCGTCCACCGTTGCCACCTCGTACTGGGTCGAAGGCTCGAGCGGCGCGGACGGCGTCAGCTCGACGAACGAAGTGGAGCCTCCCGTCGCGATGGCGCGCGTGGTCGCGGCAACGGTCGCGGCTCGACCATGAACGCGCAACACGACGCCGCCGGCCGCAGCCGCCGACGTCGCCGAGAGCGCCGGCAGCGTCGAGGAAGGGGACGGTATCTCGAAGCGGATCCTCGCGTTCAAGGGGGCGTCGTCGACGCGCTCCGGGGCGAGGAGGGTCGCGTCAGGCCCCGCGCACGAGCACGCGCCGACCTCGCGCTCCGTCGAGACGAGCGCAGCGGAGAGGACCACGAGCGCGACGAGACCCGTGACGGCGAGTCGGCGCCGGACGTTACTGGCATTCATCGCTCGCCTCCTCCTACCGACCGAAAAGTATCACGCGATCCGCTACAGTTCCTCCCCAATGGCGGACGCCACGCCCCCGTTCGATCCCGCGCCACGCATCGCCGAGGAGCTGCGCCTCCCTCCGGCCGGCGTTCGGGCAGTCACGCGCCTCCTCGACGAAGGCGCGACGGTGCCGTTCATCGCGCGGTATCGCAAGGAGCAGACGGGCGGTCTCGACGAGGTGGCCATCCGCGCCATCGAGGAGAAGCGTGGCTACGTCGTTGCGCTCGAGGACCGCCGGCGCACCGTCCTCTCCGCCATCGACGAGCAGGGGAAGCTCACCGCCGAGCTCCGGCGCGCCATCGAGACCTGCCGCGCGAAGTCCGAGCTCGAGGACCTCTACCTCCCCTACAAGACGAAGCGCCGCACGCGCGCGATGATGGCCAAGGAACGTGGCCTCGAGCCTCTCGCGCGCCGCATCCTCGCGCAGCCGACGGCCGGCGACCCTCGCAAGGAGGCGCTGCCGTTCGTCGACCCGGCCAAGGAGGTGCCCGACGTCGAGACCGCGCTCGCAGGCGCGCGTGACATCGTCGCGGAGATCGTGGCGGAGCGGGCCGACGTCCGCTCGCTGGTCCGGGCGCTCTTCGATCGCGAAGGCGTGCTCGAGTGCGTCGGCGTCGCGGCCAAGACCAAGGTGCCGACCAAGTTCGAGGCGTATTACGACTTCAGCGAGCGCGCGAAGACCATCCCCTCGCATCGCTTCCTCGCCATCCTGCGCGGCGAGGAGGAGGGCATCCTGCGCGTGAAGATCCGCGTCGACGAGGACGCCCTCGCCTTCGAGATTGCCGGTCGCGCGGGCTATCGGCGCGGCGCTCCGTTCGCCGCCCAGATGCAGGAGGCGGTGGTGGACGCGGTGAAGCGCCTGCTCATGCCTTCGATCGAGTCCGACATGCGCGGCGATCTCAAGGAGGCCTCCGACGTCGAGGCGGTGAAGATCTTCGCCGAGAACCTCTCGAAGCTGCTGCTCGCGCCTCCTCTCGGTCGCCGCGTCGTCCTCGGGATCGACCCCGGGCAACGCACCGGCTGCAAGTGCGTGGTCGTCGACGACACCGGCAAGCTCCTGACGCACGCGCTCATCCAGCTCGTCGGCGGCGCCTCCGCGCTGGAGCAGGCGAAGAAGACCCTCGGCGACCTCCTCCAGAAGCATCGACCCTTCGCGGTCGCCGTCGGCAACGGCACGCACGGTCGTGAGACCGCGGACTTCGCGCGCGACCTCGCGAAGTCGATCGGCGTCGAGACGTTGGTGGCGCTCGTCAGCGAGTCGGGCGCATCCGTGTACTCTGCAAGCGATGTGGCTCGCGAGGAGTTTCCCGACCTCGATCTCACGGTGCGTGGCGCGGTCTCCATCGCGCGTCGCCTCCAGGACCCGCTCGCCGAGCTCGTCAAGATCGACCCGAAGGCCATCGGCGTCGGCCAGTACCAGCACGATGTGCGGCCGGCGCTCCTCCGGCGCAAGCTCGACGAGGTGATCGAGTCGTGCGTGAACGCGGTGGGCGTCGAGCTGAACACCGCGAGCGCGCCGCTGCTGTCGCGGGTCGCCGGCGTCGGGCCTGCGCTCGCCAAGAAGATCGTCGCCTATCGCGAGAAGGTGGGCGCGTTCCGGTCACGCCGCGATCTCTTGCAGGTGGCCGGCCTCGGTCCGAAGGCGTTCGAGCAGGCGGTAGGCTTCGTGCGGATCCGCGGCGCCGCGAACCCGCTCGATGCGAGCGCGGTGCATCCGGAGCGCTATCCGCTGGTCGAGCGCATCGCGAAGGACGCCGGCGTCGACGTCCGCGCGCTCGTCGGCAACGAGGCACTGGCCACCAAGATCCCGTGGTCGAAGTACGTCGCCGGCGACGTGGGCCTCCCGACGCTCGAGGACATTCGTCGCGAGGTCGCCAAGCCGGGCCGCGATCCACGTGACTCCTTCGAGGCGCCGACGTTCCGCGACGACGTCCGCAAGATCGAGGACGTGAAGCCCGGGATGCAGCTCGAGGGGAGCGTCACCAACGTCACGGCGTTCGGCGCCTTCGTCGACGTCGGCGTCCACCAGGACGGCCTCGTGCACGTCTCGCAGCTCTCGGACCGGTTCGTGAAGGATCCGCATGCCGTCGTTCGCGTCGGCGATCGCATCAAGGTGCGCGTGCTCGAGGTGGACCTCGCACGCAAGCGGATCTCGCTCACCGCCAAGACCCTCGCTACTTCGTGACGCCTTCGCAACCGACCAGGCCGCGATCGAAGCAGTGCGCCTTCATGCACGTGCGCGTCCGCTCGCGTCCGGTCTCCGTCATGCCGGACAGGAGCTGCCGGCACTCGGTGATCGATGGCGCCACCGGCGACGTTCCGCAGCCGTCGATGATGGCCTGACAGCTCGACGCCACCGACCTCGCGCCGGCGGCGCTGGCGTCGGCATTCGCCACGTTCGCATTCGCCACATTCGCGTTCGCGTTCGCGATAACGTCCTCGCGCTCAGGGCACGCGTTCATGAACGCCAGGTGCCCGCAGAGGACCACGCGCGCGGGATCGCATCGTTCCTGCGGCGTGAGCTTGTTCAAGCAGGCGACGGCCGCGGCCGCGACCTTGGGCTTCATCGCTTGCTTCATCTCCGCGCAGCGGACGCTCGCGAAGCTTCCGCAGCCTCCCTCGACGGTGGGATAGCCGGGCGGCGGGCATTCGCCGACCGTGCCGACCGTGTCGTCGCACGAGGGTGCAGCCGGCACGGGCGCAGCGACGGGCGCGGGGGCTGACGTCACGGGCGGTGGTGCGGCGTCGGCAACCGGCGCCGGCCGAGCTGGCTCGGGCGTGGGCTCGGGGGCACGGCCGCGCCATCGGTCGAGCTCGGGAAACACGTGCCTCTCCGCCGCGACGTAGCCGCCGGTCGCGCCGATGGCGAGGCTGCTCACCAGCAGGAGGAACGTGCCGCGATCGATGTTCACGACCATGGCGTAGCACGTCGCGAACGTGCGGACCGTCAGTGCAACATGTCGCGGCGACGCAGGCGCAGCTCGAAGTCACGCAGCACGTCTTCGGCCGGACGCTCTCCGGCGAGCGGGTACGGCTCGCCCTGGTGCGTCACGACGACCGGCCCCGTCGGTCCGAGCGCCCGCGAGACGTCGCCGGTCTCGAGGTAAGCGCGCGATTCGTAGAAGAAGATCCAGCCGCAGCGGCGGCACTGCGTCAGCTCGTCGATGATGAGGAGCTCGTCGCGAGCCCGACCGGTGAGACGAGCGACACACTCGAGCGCAAGGCTCTTCGCCTTGTTCATGGTCATCATGGGGCGCTTCGTCGGCCGCCCCAGCACCGCGGTTGCGCGCAATCGCGCAGCCGACGTCTTCAGACGACGTAGTCGAGGAGCTGCAGCCGCACGCTGTAGTCGTCGAGCTTCGCCTTGAACTCGTCGACGAGCGTGTCGAGCTTCACGACGACAGCGCCGTTGTCCTCGCGGAGGACGGTGCCGCTCACGAGG
This sequence comes from Polyangiaceae bacterium, assembly GCA_043742085.1. GTDB lineage: Bacteria > Myxococcota_A > Polyangia > Polyangiales > Polyangiaceae > Labilithrix. The sequence goes on along the minus strand of JAYTZB010001463.1, from coordinate 3,931 downwards.
ATCTCCGTCGTCGGCATCACGAGGACACCGGCCCAGTAGCTCGGGTCGCTCGTGAGGTCGGCGATCTTGCCCTCGATCTTGAGGTACCCCTCGCTGACCTCGACGACGCGGGCGAGGTGACCGTTGTCGAGCCGCACCTGCGCCGGGAATCCGGCGGTGGGCGAGACGCGGTAGTTGGCGCGGCGGTTGTTGTCGATGAGCTGGTCGAGCGACTCGAAGAGGGGCTTCGAGATGTCGCTCTCCGCGGCCGCGAGCACGGTCTCGCGCATGGCCTTCATGGCCTTCTGCGTGCGGATGATGTTGGCACGCATCTCGCCGAGGCGGCGGCGGTCGCGGCGGACCTTGTCGCTCACGACGCCCAGCAGGTTCTTGTAGAACGCGAGTCCGATGTCGGCGTTCGCGTCGAAGAAGCCGAGCAGATCGCCGACGGGGACGGTGAGGACCTCGACGTCGGTGGTCGCCGTGGCGGTCGTGCTGCGCGGGATGCCCGTGAGCGCGCCGAGCTCGCCCAGGGGCGAGACGGGGCGGAGATCGAACTTGGTGGTCGGCGACTCCTCGAGGCAGACCTCACCCTTCGTGAGGAGCTCGAAGTGCGTGGCGACGTCGCCGGCCTTGAAGAGCGTCGTGCCTGCCTTGTGCGTGACGGGCTGGAAAGCGGCGACGAGCTCACCGAGGCGGGCCTCGGGCACACCCTGGAACAGCGGCAGGGACTTCAGAGAGTTGACGATCGTCACGGGCACATCCTCCTCGCGGAACTCCGCGAGGGGCACCCTAATAGGCTTACGCAGGCTGACAAGAGGTGCGGCGAGGCAACGCCCGAAAAAACTACTTCTTCGGGAGGCCAGGCGGCTCGAACGTCGTCAGGACCTGGAACGTGTCGTGGATGCTCTCACCGGTGCCCGGCTGCGAGAGACCGCCGCCGACGCCGGCCACCACCACGGTGATGTTGTCCTTGCCGCCGCGCTCGTTCGCGAGATCGACGAGCTGCTTGGCCGCGACCTCGGGCCGCCCCGACGCGAGCACCACGTCGCGGATCTCGTCATCGTGGACGAGGCCGGTGAGGCCGTCCGAGCACAGGACGAAGCAGTCGCGATCGCGAAGCTCCAGCTTCGCCATCGCCACCTTCACGTTGGGCTGATTGCCCATGGCCTGGAGGATGACGTTGCGGATGGGCGAGTGCTCCGCTTGCTCCGGCTCGATGATGCCGGTGTCCACGAGCATCTGCACCATGCTCTGGTCGTGCGTCAGCTGGCACATCTTGCCCTTGCGAATCAGGTACGCGCGCGAATCGCCGACCTCCGCGATGAAGGCTTGTCCCGCGTGAACGAAGACGGCGGTGAGGGTGGCGCCCATCTTCTTCGATTCGCGCTTCGCCGTGTCCCACACCGCGCGATGGGCTTGCTGGATGGCTTGCTCCATGAGCGCGTCCCGGCGGCTCTCAGGCGGAGCGTCCTTCATCGCGCGTGTCAGCGTCTCGACGACGAGCGCGCTGGCGACCTCTCCGGCCTGGGCGCCGCCCATGCCGTCGGAGACCGCGAGCAAGACACCACGTTCGCCGACGTCGAAGCGCGCGTGAGGCACGCTCTCCAGCAGCGTACCGCCGGTCAGGTCGGCGACGACGAACGCGTCCTCGTTCTTCTCGCGGACCTTACCGATGTCGGTCTGGCCCGCGACGCTGAGGTAGAACGGGGCTGTTGCCGTGCCGGTCGCGCCGCTCACTTCGGCGGTCTCGTGCATGGCGGAGGTGGGGTCGGTCGGCTTTACGTCGGTCACATGGAGAGGAGTAGCGGCCATTGGGTCACCTCGGGAAGCTCGACTTCACGATCCTGTAGAGCAACCTCCGTTCCGCCGATTTTTGTCGGTCGATCGGGGGTAGCTCACTGGAACGCCGTGGCGAATCGTCCCACGTCCGAGGCGCGCTGCGACGGGACCGGGGTGCTCGGGCGCGTCACGCGAGGAGCCCCTCGACGTCTTCGATGCTCAGCGCACCCAGGCGCGGACCTTCCGTCTCGCCGAGGACGGAGCCGACCAGCGTGCGCTTCTTCTCCTGGAGCTCGGCGACACGCTCCTCGATGGTGTCCTTGCAGAGGAGGCGGTACGCCACGACCGTCCGCGTCTGACCCATCCGATGGGCCCGGTCGATGGCCTGCGCCTCGGCGGCGGGATTCCACCAGGGGTCGAGGATGAAGACGTATTCGGCCGCGGTCAGGTTGAGCCCGACACCGCCGGCCTTCAAGCTGACCAGGAAGACGCTGCAGCTCGGGTCGCGCTGGAAGCGCTCGACGATCGCCTGTCGATTCATGCTCGTACCGTCGAGCCGAGCGTATCGCACGCCGCGGGCATCGAGGTCGGCGCCCACGATGTCGAGGAGCCTCGTGAACTGCGAGAACACGATGGCCTTCTTGCCTTGGCCCACGATGGGCTCGAGCAGCTCGGCGAGCACGTCGAGCTTGGTGCTCCGCCCCCCGGCGAGCTCGGGGTCGACCAGCCCAGGGTGACATGCGATCTGCCGCAGCCGAAGGAGCGCTTCGAGAACGTGGAATCTGCACGCATCGAGCCCTTCCTCGTCGATCTCGCGCCGTAGGATCGCCTGATAGTGGCTCTTCACCCGGTCGTAGATGGCGCGTTGCTCGCTCCCCATCTCGCAGACGATGGTCTGATCGATGCGCGGCGGCAGCTCGGAGAGCACGTCGGCCTTCCGCCGACGCAACACGAACGGCCTGAGCCCGCGGCCCAGGCGCGAACCCTGCTCGGGGGTGATCTCCAGGCACCCGCGAGCCATCCGCCGGACCCGCGGACCGAACATCCCGGGGTTCAGGAAATCGAAGAGCGAGGTCAGCTCGCCGAGGTGGTTCTCGACGGGAGTGCCCGTCAGCGCGAGCCGATGTCGAGAAGCGAGGCCGCGCACCGCCTGCGAGGTGGTCGCGCTCGCATTCTTGATGGCCTGCGCCTCGTCGAGGATCAGGTAATCGAACGAGAGCTCGGAGAGCTCGCGAGCCCTCCGGCGCACGATCCCGTAGGTCGTCACGAGGACGTCCGCGGCGCGCGCTTCGTCCTCCGTCGTCGTGCTCGTCAGCTCGCGCACGCGGAGGCCGGGGACGAACCTCTTCGCCTCGGCGATCCAGTTGTAGACGACCGAGCGCGGAGCGACCACGAGCGAGGTCGTGTCGTCGCGCGGGCGCTCCCGCCGAGCCGCGAGCAGCGCGAGGACCTGGATGGTCTTGCCGAGGCCCATGTCGTCTGCGAGACACCCCGAGAGCCCGAGCCCTTCGAGCCACTGCATCCACGCGAGCCCTGCGCGCTGATAGTCGCGGAGCTCTCCGCAGAACGCCGCGGGCGCAGACGCGAGCGGGAGCTCGAGTCCGCCTCCCAGCTGTCGGCGTAGAGAAGCAATCGGCCCGTGCCAGGCGATCGCCTCGCCCTCGTCGCCCAGCATCGCGTCGACGAGCGGGAGCTGCGCGTGGCGAAAGCGGAGGCGGATGACATCACCGTCGGTCGACTCCGCGGAGAGCTCCATGACGCGACGCACGCGCGCCAGCCATTCGTCCGGGAGGATGCCGACGGTGCCGTCTCCGAGGCGCACTAGCTTGGCGCCGCGCTTCGCCGCCTCCAGGAGCGCGGGCGCAGTCGCGTGGACACCACCGAACTCGACGCTGCCGCGCAGATCGAACCAGTCGATGTTCGAGGAGACCGACAGCGAGGACCTCGTCGCCGTGCGATGCAGCACGCCGTCCGCTTCCACGACGAAGCGCTCCGGCGGCAGCGCGACGATGGCGCTGGTGAGGCGCGCGGCGGCGATCTTGAAGGCGCCGGCGCGCGAGCTGCGGCCGCTCGTGAAGCCTGCGCTGACCAGGCGAGCGACGGCAGCCTGCTCGGCCTCGCGATCGCGGACGAGGATGCGCCGCTCGGAGCCCTCCACGACCAGCGCTCC